>NZ_LNCE01000066.1:0-25540 GCF_001445815.1 Janthinobacterium sp. Ant5-2-1
CACCGCCCGCCGTTAAGATCGCAGAGTAAATCTGGGGTCAGTCCCTGCGGGATCGGAATGCGCGCCATTGGCGCACATTCCCCCGGCGGGTCTGACCCCGGCACTTACGTTTGGGGTTAAAAAAAAGCGCTGGAGAGCAATCTCCAGCGCTTTTTTGCATTCAGTCAGCTTACGCTAGCCAAGTTTCAACTTAAAACTGCTCTTCCGACAAGGCCATCACGCCGGCGCTGCCGTCGATGATGGTGGCGCGCAAACCTGGCGCTTGCGACAGGATGTGGTCGGCAAAGAAGCGGGCCGTGGCGATTTTTGCCTTGTAGAACGCCGCGTCGCCGCTGCCTTCTCCCAGCTTTTGCTGCGCCACCACGGCCGCGCGGGCCATTTGCCAGCCGCCCAGCACGATGCCGGCCAGTTTCAGATACGGCACGCTGCCCGCAAACACGGCCTTGATGTCCGTCTTCATGTTTGCCACCACGTATTCCACGACCGCTTCGAGTGCCGCGCTGCCTTCGGCCAGGTGGCGCTGCATGGCCTGGAAGTCGGCGCCCGTCAGCTCGCCCAGCTGGGCTTCCGTGGCGCGCACCTGGGCGATGATGGCTTTCGCCACGGCCCCGCCGTCGCGCACCGTCTTGCGGCCCACGAGGTCGTTCGCCTGGATGGCCGTCGTGCCTTCGTAGATGGTGAGAATCTTGGCGTCGCGGTAATGCTGCGCGGCGCCCGTTTCTTCGATGAAACCCATGCCGCCATGCACTTGCACGCCATCGCGCGCGACGTCCTGCGACATTTCCGTGGCCCAGCCCTTGATGACGGGCACCAGGTATTCATACGTCGCCAGGCTTTCCGCGCGCACGTCCGCGTCCGGATGGTGGTGCGCCACGTCGCTGATGGCCGCGCCCACGTAGGCCAGCGCGCGCGCCGCCTCCGTTTGCGAACGCATGGACATCAGCATGCGGCGCACGTCCGGGTGGTGGATGATGGAGACCGGGCCGCTGGATCCCGCCAGGTCGCGCGACTGCACGCGGTCCTTGGCGAACGCCACGGCCTGCTGGTAGGCGCGCTCGGCCAGGCCGATGCCTTGCAGGCCCACGCCGAAGCGGGCCGCGTTCATCATGATGAACATGTACTCGAGGCCGCGGTTTTCCTCGCCCACCAGGGTGCCGATGGCGCCGCCGTGGTCGCCGAATTGCAGCACGGCCGTCGGGCTGGCCTTGATGCCCAGCTTGTGTTCGATCGACACGCAATGGGCGTCGTTGCGCGCGCCCAGGCTGCCGTCCGCGTTGACGAGGAACTTCGGCACGATGAACAGCGAAATGCCTTTCACGCCAGCGGGCGCGTCCGGCGTGCGGGCCAGCACCAGATGGACGATGTTTTCCGCCATGTCGTGCTCGCCGTACGTGATGAAAATCTTCGTGCCGAATACTTTATAGGTGCCATCTTCCTGCGGCACGGCGCGCGTGCGCACGGCGGCCAGGTCGGAACCGGCCTGCGGCTCCGTCAGATTCATGGTGCCCGTCCACTTGCCCGACACCAGGTTTTCCAGGTAGACAGCTTTCTGTTCGTCACTGCCGGCCGTCAGCAGCGCTTCGATGGCGCCATCGGACAACAACGCCACCAGGGCGAACGAGATGCTGGCCGAGTTGAGCATTTCGATGCACGGCGTGGCCAGGAGCTTGGGCAAGCCCTGGCCGCCAAACTCGGTCGGATGCTGCACACCCTGCCAGCCCGCTTCGCCGTAGGCCTTGAACGCTTCCTTGAAGCCTTTCGAGGTGGTCACTTGCCCGTCGTGCCAGAAGCTCGGTTCCTTGTCGCTGGGACCGTTCAAAGGGGCCACCACGCCGCCGCAGAACTTGGCGTTCTCTTCCAGCACGGCTTCGGCCGTGTCGGGCGTGGCGTCTTCGCAGCCCGGCAAGGTGTGGATTTCGGCCAGGCCGGCCAATTCGTTCATCACGAACAACATGTCTTTCAGCGGGGCTTGATAGCTCATCTTCTTTTCTCCAAGAAAAAAGCCACGCGCGGCTCGCCGTGTGGGGCGGGCCGGCGTGGCTTTGTCAGTAACAAAACCGGAAGGGGTGTGACTTAACCCAGTTCTTTGACCAGTTGCGGCACGATCTCGAACAGATCGCCCACGATGCCGTAGTCGGCCACGGCAAAGATCGGCGCTTCCGGATCCTTGTTGATGGCGACGATGGTTTTCGAGTCTTTCATGCCGGCCAGATGCTGGATCGCGCCCGAGATGCCGACGGCGATGTACAGCGACGGCGCGACGATCTTGCCCGTTTGGCCCACTTGCCAGTCGTTCGGCACGAAGCCGGCGTCGACGGCGGCGCGCGACGCACCCATGGCGGCGCCCAGCTTGTCGGCCAGCGGCTCCAGGATGTGGAAGTTCTCGGCCGAACCCATGCCACGGCCGCCCGACACGATGATTTTCGCGGCGGTCAGTTCAGGACGGTCGGACTTGGCCAGTTCGCGGCCCACGAAGGCGGACTTGCCATTGTCGGCAACGGCGGCGACGGTTTCCGTGGCAGCCGAACCGCCGGTGGCGGCAGCGGCGTCGAAACCGGTCGTGCGCACGGTGATGACCTTGATCTTGTCGCCAGATTGCACGGTGGCAATCGCGTTACCGGCGTAGATCGGACGCTCGAAGGTGTCGGGGGAATCGACCTTGGTGATTTCCGAAATTTGCGCCACGTCCAGCTTGGCGGCCACGCGTGGCAGGATGTTCTTGCCGTAGGCGGTGGCTGGCGCCAGGATGTGGCTGTAGTTGCCGGCGATGGCCAGCACTTGCTCGGCCACGTTTTCGGCCAGGCCGTCGGCAAAGTACGGCGCGTCGGCCACGATGACTTTCGTCACGCCGGCGATTTGCGCGGCGGCAGCGGCAGCGGCCGATGCGTTCGAACCTGCGACCAGTACGTGCACGTCGCCGCCGCACTGGGCAGCCGCGGTCACGGTGTGGTGGGTGCTGCCCTTTAAGGTAGCGTTGTCGTGTTCAGCAATAACTAATGCGACCATGATATGTCCTGTAATTGTTCTGGATAGACGGCAAAGCCGCTTAGATGACTTTGGCTTCGGTACGCAGCTTGGCGACCAGGGTAGCGACGTCCGGGACCTTGATGCCGGCCGAGCGCTTGGCTGGCTCGACGACTTTCAGGGTCTTCAGGCGTGGCGCAACGTCGACGCCCAGGTCTTCCGGCTTGACGGTCTCGAGCGGCTTTTTCTTTGCCTTCATGATGTTCGGCAAGGTCACATAGCGTGGCTCGTTCAAACGCAGGTCGGTGGTGATGATCGCTGGCAAGGTCAATGCCAGGGTTTCCAGGCCGCCGTCGACTTCGCGGGTGACGGTGACTTTGCCGTCTTCCAGCACGACTTTCGAAGCGAACGTGGCTTGCGGCCAACCCAGCAGGGCTGCCAGCATCTGGCCGGTCTGGTTGCTGTCGTCATCGATGGCTTGCTTGCCCAGGATGATCAGTTGCGGCTGTTCTTTCTCGGCCAGGGATTTCACCAGCTTGGCCACGGCCAGCGGTTCCAGTTCGGTCGTCGTTTCCACCAGGATGCCGCGGTCGGCGCCGATGGCCATGGCCGTGCGCAGGGTTTCCTGGCACTGCGTCACGCCGCAGGAGATGGCGACCACTTCAGTGACCTTGCCGGCTTCTTTCAGGCGCATCGCTTCTTCCAGCGCGATCTCATCGAAAGGGTTCATCGACATTTTGACGTTGGCGGTATCGACGCCAGTGCCGTCACTCTTGACGCGGACTTTGACGTTATAGTCGACCACGCGTTTGACGGGTACCAAGACTTTCATAGCTATGCCTTTGGGAAATTATAAAAATGACGGATCAAGTGCTGATTGTGCGTTCGATTATAAGAGAAATTTGAATCTTGAACCGAATTTAAGCACGATCGTGCGATTTTTTGTTAGAGCAATCCATCTAAACTGTCCAGCTTCGGGGATTTCAGGGGTATCCGCCGCTACGCTGCAGGGCAGCAAAAGGGCTGGCTCGGGAAGGAAAACCAGGCCGCGCCACGGCGGCCCCGGCTGGCAGAATTATTTGCGTTGCATCAGGAAGACGAATTCGGTGCCCGTCTGCACATGCGACAGCAGGGCATTGCCCGTTTGCTTGGCGAACGCCTGGAAGTCGCGCACGGAACCGGGATCGGTTGCCATGATGCGCAGCACTTCCCCGCTCTGCAGCTCTGACAAAGCCTTTTTCGCCTTCAGAATCGGCAACGGGCAATTCAAGCCCCGCGCGTCGAGTTCTTTGTGAAATTCCATAATCTCGGTATCAAGTAGTGTGTCGCTCATCATCAATATCCCACCATTGTTTTGTTGTACTGATTTTCGACATACTACTCTAAATCAGGGGCATTGACGCGCTGCACCAAAATAGTTCATCGGCTGTTGTGGTGTCACAACGAGATTCCACACGGCAAAACGGCCCGCAAACAGTGTCTGCGGGCCGTTTTCAAGGGGCTGTGGGGCGAAAACCCCGCATGCCTGCTAGCTTACGCTTTATTTCGCGCGTTCGCCGACCCAGGCCGGCACGCCAGCCAGGGCGTTCGCCAGACCGCTCGGATCGGTACCGCCGGCCTGCGCCATATCGGGGCGTCCGCCGCCTTTTCCGCCCACTTGCTGTGCAACGAAGTTCACCAGCTCGCCCGCTTTGACCTTGGAAGTCGCGTCCGCCGTCACGCCGGCGATCAGGCTGACCTTGCCGTCCGTCACGCTGGCCAGCACAATGGCGGCCGTTTTCAGCTTGTCCTTCAGCTTGTCCATGGTTTCGCGCAAACGGGCCACGTCGGCGCCGTCCAGCACGGCCGCGAGCACCTTGATGCCATTGACATCGACGGCTTGCGTGACCAGTTCATCGCCCTGGCCCGAAGCCAGTTTCGATTTCAGCGCAGCCAGTTCCTTCTCCAGCGCCTTGACGTGGTCCTGCACCTGGCCGATGCGGGCAGTCAGTTCTTCCGGCTGCGCCTTCAGGGCGTTGGCCGCTTCGACCAGGCGGCGGTTGATGGTTTGCACCAGCGCCAGCGCGCCCTCGCCCGTCACGGCTTCGACGCGGCGGATACCGGCGGCAACGCCGCTTTCGCCGATGATCTTGAACAGGCCGATGTCGCCCGTGCGCTGCACGTGGACGCCGCCGCACAGCTCTTTCGAGCTGCCGATGTCGAGCACGCGCACTTCGTCGCCATATTTCTCGCCGAACAGGGCCATCGCGCCATGCTTGACGGCATCGTCAAACGACATCAGATGGGCTTGCGTGGCGCGGTTTTCCAGGATCTCTTTGTTGACGATGGTTTCCACTGCGGCGATCTGCTCGGCAGTCATCGGCGCATTGTGGCTGAAGTCGAAACGGGTCTTGTCCGGATCGACCAGCGAACCCTTTTGCGCCACGTGGCTGCCCAGCACTTCGCGCAAGGCCTTGTGCATCAAGTGCGTGGCCGAGTGGTTGCGGATCGTGTGCGCGCGCTTGGCCGTATCGACTTGCGCCGAGACGGCGTCGCCCACCTTCAGCACGCCCGACTCGAGCACGCCGTGATGGCCGAACACGTCAGCCTGGATTTTCAGGGTGTCGCTGACGGCAAAGCTGCCCGCGCCCGAGGCGATCACGCCCTGGTCGCCCACCTGGCCGCCCGATTCCGCGTAGAACGGCGTCGTGTCGAGCACGACGATGCCTTCCTGGCCCGCTTTCAGTTCAGCTACCTGCGTGCCGGCCGCATACAGCGCGACGACCTTGCCGCTGAACGTCAATTGATCGTAGCCGACGAACTTGTTTTTCTCGCCCGTGTACTCGACCTTGCTGTCCTTGTGCGTCTTGCCGCCCTTGCGCGACAGTTCCTGGCTTTCCTTCAGGGCCGCGTCATAGCCGGCCTGGTCGAACGTGATATTGCGTTCGCGGCAGATATCGGCCGTCAGGTCCGGCGGGAAGCCGTAGGTTTCGTACAAGGTAAAAGCGGTGGCGCCGTCAATGCCGGTGGCATCCTTGGCCAGCTGCGCTTCCAGCACTTTCATGCCCGTTTCCAGGGTTTCGCCGAAACGCTCTTCCTCGGCTTTGAGCATGTTGGCGACGTTGTCTTTCGCTTCTTCCAGCTCGGGATAGGCGCCGCCCATCTCGATGGCCAGATCGGCCACCAGCTTGTAGAAGAACGGTTTCGTCTGGCCCAGCTTGTGGCCATGGCGCAAGGCGCGGCGGATGATGCGGCGCAGGACGTACGCGCGGCCTTCGCTGCCCGGAATGATGCCGTCGACGATCATGAAGGCGGCGGCGCGGATGTGGTCGGCGATCACGCGCAGCGACTTGTTTTCCAGGTCCGTGGCGCCCGTTTCGCGCGCGGCGGCGCGGATCAGGTGCTGGAACAGGTCGATTTCATAGTTCGAATGCACGTGCTGCAGCACGGCGGCCAGGCGCTCCATGCCCATGCCCGTGTCGACGCAAGGCTTCGGCAGCTTGTGCATGACGCCCGCTTCGTCGCGGTTGAACTGCATGAACACGAGGTTCCAGATTTCAATGAAGCGGTCGCCGTCTTCGTCAGGCGAACCCGGCGGGCCGCCAGGAATGTCGGCGCCGTGGTCGTAGAAGATTTCCGTGCATGGACCGCATGGGCCCGTGTCAGCCATCTGCCAGAAATTATCCGATGCGTAGCGCGAACCCTTGTTGTCGCCGATGCGGATGATGCGCTCGACAGGCACGCCGATTTCTTTCGCCCAGATATCGTACGCTTCGTCATCTTCGATGTACACGGTGACAGTCAGCTTGTCAGCAGGCAAGCCATATACCTTGGTCAGCAGTTCCCACGCGTATTGAATCGCGTCGCGCTTGAAATAGTCGCCGAAGCTGAAGTTGCCCAGCATTTCAAAGAAGGTGTGGTGGCGCGCCGTATAGCCGACGTTTTCCAGATCGTTGTGCTTGCCGCCGGCGCGCACGCAGCGCTGCACCGAGGTGGCGCGCGTGTAGGGACGGCTGTCCGTGCCCGTAAACACATCCTTGAATTGCACCATGCCGCTGTTCGTCAACAGCAAGGTCGGATCGTTGCCTGGCACCAGGGAGCTGGAACGGACGATGGAATGGCCCTTGGACTCGAAAAATTTGAGGAACTTGTCGCGGATTTCAGTTGATTTCATGTTTTTTTGGCAAAGAGTGGCGGCAGCTTTAAAGGGAAGATTATACGTGATATGGGGTGCGGCAATGACGGCTGGCCAGGGCATTGTTGCGCCCGTGCCAACATCGACGGCCTGCCCGCTCAGGCCGGGTCGTGGTGGCTGGCGCAGGCGTGCGGTGCTGTGCCAGCCACACTGGCGCCGGCGGCCGCATTGCAATCGGCGCAGCGGCCGTACAGGGTCAGCTCGTGGCGCTCGACGACAAAGCCTTGCGGTGCCATGCGCTTCAAGTCACCCGGGCAATCATGCACGTCGAACACGCGCTGGCACGTGGTGCACTGGAAATGGTGGTGGTGGTGATTGGCGGCCGTGTTCGACTCGTAGCGCGGGTTTTCACCCGGCAAGGTCACCACGTGCACTTTTTCTTCCAGCACCAGCGATTTTAAATTGCGGTAAACGGTGGCAATGCCCAGCTGCGTCACCTGCAAGCTGGCCTGTTCGAGAATTTCCTGCGCCGACAAGGGGCGCTGGGCCGACTCGATGGCGGCTTGAATAGCGGTTTTTTGACGTGTTGTGCGTTCCATAGCCAACAGAATACACCATCCGCCTGTATCTACCGCCCGGAAAAACTGTCACACAGTAATGATAATGGGTTATCATTATCATCTTAGGGCAGGCTATTTCCTTTCACGCGCTGCCCCAACCCTGCCAACACCGATAGCCGATAAGGAACTTTTGCCCATGTCCGTCCGTCCTCACCAACCCACTCCCCTCGCGCTGGCCATCATGCTGGCATTTGCCGCTCCCGCCAGCGCACTGGCGCAGCAGGCGACAACCTTGCCCGCCGTCACCGTCTCGGCCAGCGCACTGGCCCTGGGCAGCGACGACATGAGCACGCCCGTCACCGTACTGGAAGGCGAGGCACTGGTGCTGGCAAGGGCGGCGACCCTCGGCGAAACCCTGGCCGGCCAGCCCGGTATCACGTCCAGCCATTTCGGCGCCGGCGCCAGCCGTCCCATCATCCGCGGCATGGATGGCCCGCGCGTCAAGGTGCTGTCCGATGGCGCCGAAGTGCAGGATGCGTCGACCATCAGCCCCGACCATGCCGTCGCGGCCGAACCGATGCTGTCGGAACAGATTGAAGTCTTGCGCGGCCCGTCCGCGCTCGCGTATGGCGGCGGCGCCGTCGGCGGCGTCGTCAATGTGATCGACAAGAAAATCCCCACGCGCGTGCCCGCGAAAGGCTTCGAAGGCAGTGCGGAAGTGCGCGCCAACTCGGCAGCGCGCGAAAAGGCGGGCGCCTTTGAAGTGACTGGCGGCTCCGGCAACATCGCCTTTCACGCGGAAGGCGTCAAGCGCGATGCGAAAGAATACAAGGTCGGCAGCGGCTGGGAAGGCGGTTCGAAAGTGGCCGGCAGCTACAACAAGACGGACACGGGCAGCGTGGGCGTGTCGTGGGTGGGCGAGCGCGGCTTCCTGGGCCTGGCCTTCACCAGCCAGCATGCGGAATACGGCTTGCCCGGCCACAACCACGAATTCGAAAGCTGCCACCCGCACGGCACGCACCTGCATTGCGGCGGCCACGAAGGCCACGACCACGGTGATGAAGAGGAACATGAGCACGACCACGAAGATGGTGCCGTTCCCTACGTGAAACTGAAGAGCGAACGCTGGGACGTGCGCGGCGAATTGCGCGATCCCGTGCCCGGCTTCGCCAAGCTGCGCCTGCGCGCTTCGTTCACCGATTACAAGCACGATGAAATCGAAGGCACGGAAATCGCCACCACCTTCAAGAACAAGGGCCACGACGCGCGCCTGGAAATGGAACACCATCCCGTCTTCGGCTGGCGCGGCGTCGTCGGCCTGCAAACGTCGAAACGCGATTTCTCCGCCCTGGGCGAGGAAGCCTATGTGGCGCCGACGGTCACGAAGAAACACGCGGCCTTCCTGGTCGAGGAATACAAGCTCGACCAATGGCGCTTCGAAGCGGGCTTGCGCCACGAATGGCAAGACATCACGGTCGACAGCGCCACCTTGCAGGACCGCAGCGCCAAGGGCACGTCAGTCTCCTTGGGCGCCGTGTGGAAATTCGCGCCGCAGTATTCGCTCGGCTCGACCATTTCGCGCACGCACCGTTTGCCCAGCGCCGAGGAACTGTATGCGCACGGCGTGCACATGGCCACGGCCACGTATGAGCTGGGCAATGAAAACCTGGGCAAGGAAACGTCGAACAATATCGATTTGACCTTGCGCAAATATGCGGGCGCCACGACGTTCTCGGCCAGCGCCTACCGCAACAAGGTCGACAACTACATCTTCGGCTCCACCCTGGACAGCCACGAAGGCTTCCAGCTGATCCAGTACGCCCAGCGCGACGCCACGTTTACGGGCGTGGAAGGGCAGATCCGCCAGCAGCTGAATCCCATGTTCGGCGCCAGCGTGTTTGGCGACTACGTGCGGGCCAAGCTGGCCGACGGTGGGGGTAATTTGCCACGCATCCCGGCCCAGCGGGTCGGCGTGAAGTTCGACGCCAACTGGCAGGCATGGAGCGGCGTGGCCGAGTTCTACCGCGTGGGCAAGCAGGATAAAGTGGCAGCGTTCGAAACGGCAACGCCGGGCTACAACATGCTCAACCTCTCCGCCAACTACGACACGCGCATCGGCACGACGCCAGCCCAGTTCTACATCAAGGCGAACAACCTGACGAATGAACTGGCGTACAGCCACACCTCATTCATCAAGAATGCGGCGCCGTTGATGGGACGTAATTTGACAGTAGGCATGCGCGTGACTTTCTAAGCTGCTTGAAACGTAGGTCGGCTTAGCGCGCAAGCGCGTAAGCCGACAACACCAGCGGCGCCAACAATGTTGTCGGATTACGGCGCTGCGCGCCTAATCCGGCCTACGCCATGGATGGAATAATATCTATCCTGTCCGTGCAAAACCCATCCACGCCCCAGGCCAGCAGCTCGCTGGCCCGCTCCGGCGTGTTGACGGTGTAGCAGAACAGCCCGTATCCCGCCTCCTTGACCTCCCGCGCCAGTTCCGGCGTCAGCTGCTGGTGGTCGCAATGGATGGCCACCACGCCCAATTCCTTTGCTTTTTTCGCCCAATCAGAAGGTATCGCTTCGACCAGCCAGCCGCGCGCCAGTTGCGGGGCCGCCTGGCGCGCCGCTTCCAGTGCCGCGATGCTGAACGACGACAGCAGCGGCAGTAATTCGCCAGCCGCGATTTCCTCTGCAAAATACTCTCGCGTGGCCTGCGCCACCGTCTCGCCCGTGGCCACTTCAAAGCCGGGCGCCGGCTTGATCTCGATATTCATCCAGATGCGCTGCGCCTTGCAATACGCCGCCACGGCCTCGAACGTGGGCACGCCTTCGCCGGCGAATGCGGGGCCGAACCAGGCGCCCGCCTCCATCGTGCCCAGCTGCGCGGCCGTGTAGTCATTGATATGGCCGCTGCCGGCCACGGTGCGGCCCAGCTCGGGGTCGTGCACGACGACGGGTACGCCGTCGGACGCCAGCATGACGTCGAATTCCACGGCGCGGTAGCCGTAGGCCAGGCCGCAGCGCAGGGCGGCCAGGGTATTTTCAGGCGCCAGGGTGCCGCCGCCGCGGTGCGCGAGGGTGCGTGGATAGGGCCACATGGGATTTCCTTTAGCAATTCTATGAGTGCAAGACTGTCTTGCCATACTATCGCGTGCCAATGCTGAAAAGTAAAGCGGCCGCCGTTTGACGGCCCGCCGCAGCGAATGGCGCCCCGCCAGCCCCGTTTCGTCGCAGTCCTGTTGCGCGCTGGCTTGCGCTGGCACACAATGCCCCATCGCTACCAGCAGACACTTCCATGAAATCCGACGCCCCTTTCGCCGATGCCCCCGCCAGGCGCCGCTTCCCCTACTACCGCATGCTGCTCGACGCGCGCTATGCGGTGGTGCTGAACGTGATCTGTGCGCTGGTCATCACGTTCATGCTCAATCCGGGCAGCCATTTTGGACAAAATCTGGTCGCCTCGATGTGCATCGGCACGATCGCCTTCCTGCTGATTGACGGCATGCGCCTGACCTTATGGGGCGCAGGCCAACGGCCCAGATTCCTGCCCTTCATGCTCATCATCCTGCTGTCCGTGCCCGTGGCGCAAATGCTGGGTTTGCTCCTGTTCGGCTGGCTGACGGGCGTGGACGTGGGCGGCTTCGAAAACCTGCTGCCCACGCAAATGATGGGTACGCTGGTATTCACCCTGCTGGCCACGGGCGGCGCCGTGCTGTTTTTCTCCAGCCGCGAAAAGATTGCCCGCCTGCAAATGGCGGCAGCCGAGGAAAAGGCCCGCGCCGAATCCGTGGCGCGCCAGGCCATGCAGGCGCAACTGCAGTTGCTGCAGGCGCAGATCGAACCGCACATGCTGTTCAATACCTTGGCCAACCTGCAGGGCCTGATCAGCTTTGACCCGGACCGCGCCCAGCTGCTGCTCGACCAGCTGATCCAGTACTTGCGCGCCACCCTCTCGTCCTCGCGCGCCGAGTCCACCACCCTGGCGCAGGAATTTTCCCTGATGCAAGCCTACCTGGGCCTGATGTCGATACGCATGGGTGCGCGCCTGCGCTTTACGCTGCACTTGCCCGAATCCTTGCGTCAAATCAAGGTGCCGCCCATGCTGCTGCAGCCGCTGGTGGAAAACGCCATCCAGCACGGCCTGGAACCGAAGATCGAAGGCGGCCATATCCACGTGCAGGCGTCCACGGATGGCGGCGTGCTGCTGCTCACCGTCAGCGACGATGGCCTGGGCCTCGACCATCCGGGCCAGACCAAGGGCACGCAGCTGGGCGTGGCGAATATCCGCGAACGCCTGCGCGGCATGCATGGCGATGCCGCCAGCCTGTCGCTGACGGACAATACGCCGGCAGGCGTCGTCGCCCGCCTTCAATTACCCATTCACTCCACCACCGCGAGCCCTACGCCATGACCAGCCCTACCCCGCGCGCCCTGATCGCCGAAGATGAACCCATACTCGCCGCCGCCCTCGTGCACGCCTTGCAGCGGCTGTGGCCGGAACTCGACATCGTTGCCACCTGCCCCAACGGCGTGGAAGCCTTGCGCCAAGGCCTGGCGCTGCAGCCCGACATCCTCTTTCTCGACATCAAGATGCCAGGCAAGACGGGCCTGGAAGCGGCCGAGGAAATGGCAGAGCAATGGCCGGACGGCGTTCCATTTCCCCACATCGTGTTCGTCACCGCCTACGATGAATATGCGCTGGCCGCCTTCGAACACGCAGCCGCCGACTACGTCTTAAAACCCGTCAACGATGCGCGCCTAGGCAAGACGGTGGAACGCCTGCAGCAACGCTTGCGCGACAGCAGCGGCGGCAAAGGCGGCGGCAACGGCACCGCTACAGCAACAGCAACAGCAACCTCAGCGCCAGCGACGACCGCCACGGCAGCGCCGGCAGACGGAACCGCCAGCGACGACAACATGGCCCGCCTGCTGAGCCAGCTGCAAGCCATGCTGCCGCCCGCGCCGCGCCTGCAGATGATACGGGCGGCCGTCGGCAACAGCGTGCGCATGATCGCGCTGGCCGACGTCGTGTATTTCGAAGCGCTGGACAAATACATCAACGTCGTGTGCCAGGACAGCGAAGCGCTGATACGCACGAGCCTGAAGGAGTTGCTGCCCCAGCTGGACCCGCAACAATTCTGGCAAATCCACCGGGGCACCATCGTCAATGCCAGCGCCATCGCCACGGCCGTGCGCGACGAAGCGGGCAAGCTGTCGCTCACCCTGCGCGAGCATCCGGCGCAACTGCGTGTCAGCCCTTTATATGCGCATTTGTTCCGCCAGATGTAAAACGTTCAAGCGCCAAGGCTTAGTGCATCTGGTGCTTTAAATCAGACAACTCATCGTGCACCTTGAGCACGGCGCTCTTCATTTCCGGCGTCACGCTGGTCGCCGTGCCGCACGCCCGTTTGGCGCGGTCGCCCAAGGATTCCATCTGGTCGACGGCTTGCCGGATGCGCGCATCGTCTTGCGTGTCGATGGCTTGCCGTACGGCGCTCTTTTGCTGGTCCAGCTGGTTGATGCAATCCTTCAAATCCATCGGCATGCCCTGCTGCTGGCCGCACAACTGGGCCGCCTGGCCGATTGCGTGTTCGATGGCGCCAAAGCGCCGTGCCACTTCCTTTACCTGCATCATGATGTGTCCTCCCATGGTGTAGGGAGTTGGATCGTCAAGCCGGCACAGGGTTCCCCGCCAATGGCCATGGCGTCGAAATTTCCATGCGGCACTTTTTTGTAAGCGCTTGTGACATTTTAGATAATGATCAAATCCTTCAGATACATTGGCGTACCTGAACCATCACGCCACCCATGACCTCGTTGCCGTCCCTGCCCCGCCGCGCTCCAGGCCTGTTGCTGATCGTCCTGCTGCACCTGGGCTTCGCGTATATCGTCTTGCAGTCGCGGCCCCGCGCCGTCGTGGACGATAACTTGCCGCAGGGCCCGGCCATCACCTGGCTGCGCTACAGCGCGCCTGCGCCGTCCAAGCCCGTACCCCTAGCGTTGCCCAGCGCCAAACCAGCCACCGCAAGAGTGCCGCGCCTGCCGGCACCCATCAGCCATCCCCTGCCGCCAGCAACCACCGAGCCGGCGCCAGCGCCATCAACGCCGGAAGCGATCACGCTCGTCCCGCCACTGAGCGCGGCCGATATCCTGGCGCAAGCCAAGCGCGACGTAGGCAAGATCGACAAGGATTTACGCAAGGAATTCCCGCAGCGGGGCGGCGAGAAATTCGACGACACGGGCTACAAGCGCATGCAGCAGGGCTTTGCCGAAGCCTACGCGGCCGTGCCGCCGAAATGGTACGAGGCGTCAAAGATCGAGGAAATCGGTGCCAATGAGGCCAGGGGCAGCCGCACGTATAAAATCACCAGCGCGCTGGGCAGCTTGTGCGTGACCACGCGCGCGGGCAAGCAGGGGGAAACGATGATCGGCATGTGCCCCAAATAGCAGGACTCAGCCCACCGCTTCGCGCGCGCCCAGCGGCTGCAGATGACGCAGGCGCAAGGCGATCAGCACGCCGCCGCCCAGGCACAGGCCCAGCATGATGATGACGCCCGTCCAGCCGTCGAAGCCCCACATCATGCCCGAGGCGGAGCCGATCAGGCTCGAGCCCAGGTAATAGAACAGCAGGTAAAAGGCCGAGGCCAGCGCCTGCGGCGCGCGGGCCCGGCGGCTGACCCAGCTGCTGGCGATCGAGTGCGAGGCAAAGAAGCCGAACGTGGCCAGCGCCATGCCGATGACGATCAGCGGCAGCGAGTCGAACAGGGTCAATAAAATGCCGGACAACATCACCGACAGCATGATCCACAGCACGCCCCGGCGTCCCAGGCGGTCCACCAGGCGACCGGCCCAGACGGAACTGAAAATGCCGATCAGATACAGAAACGCCAGCAAGCCGACCGTGCTCTGGCGCAAGCCGAATGGCGCGGCCAGCAGGCGGTAGCCGATGTAGTTATACAGGCTGACGAAACAGCCCATCAGCACGAACGCCAGGCAGAACAGCCACGGCAAGCCCCGGTCGGAAAAATGCTGCTTGATGGCGTGCGGCAAGGCATTCCAGCCACGGGTTGTAGGCACGAAATTCTTCGACGCGGGCAGGCTGCGCCAGAATTCCGCCGCCGCCAGCACGCCGGCCACGCCCAGCACGCCCAAAGCCCAGCGCCACGAGAGGAAATCGCTGAGCATGGAAGCGATCAAGCGCCCCGACATGCCGCCAAAGGCGCTGCCCGCAATATACAGCCCCATCGACAAGCCCAACGATGGCCCCTCGATTTCCTCGCCCAGGTAAGCCATGGCCACGGCCGGCATGCCGCCCAGGGCGATGCCGAGCGCGGCGCGGATGGCCAGCAGCTGCGCATAATCCTGCGCGAACGCGGACAAGATTGTCAAAATCGCGGCGGAAAACATCGACGCCACCATCAGCGGCTTGCGGCCCACCCGGTCCGAGACGGCGCTGAGCAGCACCAGCGAGATGGCCAGCAAGCCGCTCGACACGGAGAGCGACCAGCTGCTTTGCGCCGGCGTCAGATGAAATTGGTGCGACAGCAAGGGGAACAGGGGCTGGATGCAATACAGCAGGCTGAAGGTGGAAAAGCCGCCGAAGAACAGGGCGCGGTTGCTGCGCTTGAATTCCGCCGTACCTTTGGCAATGGCCGAACGGGGCACGGGAGCGGCAGGAGCGGCGGGAGGAACAGGAGACAGCGCCGGGGTGGCGGCGGCGGCAAAAGCAAGCGATGAATCAGACATGGCCATGTTTCGAAGAGGAAGCGAGTCTTCATCTTAGGATTGCCAACTCATATCGTCCAATATATATTCAAGGCCCAACTCATACTTTTAAAATATTACTGAATATGGAACTGCGCCACCTGCGTTACTTTGTCGCCGTCGCCGAGGAGCTGCACTTCACGCGCGCGGCCGAGCGCCTGCACATCGGCCAGCCGCCGCTGAGCCAGCAAATCCAGGCACTGGAAGCGGAATTGGGCGCGCAGTTGTTCGAGCGCAACAAGCGCTCCGTGCGGCTGACGCAAGCAGGCGCACTGTTCCTCGACGATGCGCGGCGCATCCTGGCCCTGTCGGAACAGGCGGCCGTCACGGCGCGCCGGGCCCAGCGGGGCGAAGCGGGCGAATTGCGCATCGGTTTTACGTTTTCCACGCCGTTCACGCCGTATTTCGCCACCGTCATCAACCGCTACCGCCAGCAGTTTCCGCACGTCACCTTGACCCTGCACGAAATGGCAACCTTGCATCAGCTCGAAGCGATCAGTGGCCGCACGATGGACCTGGGTTTTGTGCGCCCGCCGGAAACGACGTATCCATCCGATATCAAGCTGACGCAACTGCGCCAGGATCCGCTGTTCCTCGTGCTGCCTGTCGCCCATGCGCTGGCGGCCAAGGACGCCATCGCCATTGCCGACATGGCGGGCGAAGGTTTTGTCATGTATCCCAAGGATGCGGGCACGGGGATTTATCCGCAAATCTTCCGCCTGTGCAAGGCGGCCGGCTTCGTGCCCCAGGTGGCGCAGGAAGCGGGCGAGGCGTCGACCATCATCGGCCTGGTGGCGGCCGGCTGCGGCATTTCCGTGCTGCCCTCTTCGTTCGACCGCATCCGCATGGATGGCGTGTGCTACCGCCCGATCGCCGACCCGCAGGCGACCACCAGTTTATTGCTTGCACAACGGGAAGAAGAGACGTCGCCGCTGGTGGCGGCGTTTGTCAAACTGGCCGAGGAAGCGGCCATGGAAGAGAAAGAATAGGCCGATGAGGTCGGCGTAGGTCGGATTAGCCCGTAGGGCGTAATCCGACATTAGCGGTCACGAATAATCCGCGTCCAGCTCCGAACCCGCATAATTTTCCAGGTCCTCGAACAGGCTTTTCATGCTGGCCCGCGTGAGGATTTTATGCACGACGGTGCAGCTGCGGCGGTAGGAATCGATGCGGTCCAGCAACACGGGATGGTGCTGCACGGGCACCTTGGCCACCAGGGCGGCCCAGCCTTCCTCGAAGTCGGGCTTGTTCTTGCGCACGGAACGCACGAAGCGCTCGAATTCCTTTTGACCCGTGCGCGCGATGATGCGCCCGCCGCCTTCGATGGCGAAGATGATGGCCAGGGCGATGACACCCTCGGCATTCAAGTCGCTGTCGCTGACGGGACCGTTGTCATGGTGGCGGCGCAGCCAGCCGGCCAGGCGCACGACGGCTTGCACTTCCTTGCGCTGCTGCAACTGCACTGCATACTTTTCATAGCCAGCCCAGTTCTGGTTCGGGTCGGCCTGGCAAATATCGATGAACAGTTCGCGCAGGCGCCGCTGCAGGTAGACGGGGTCCTGGTCGTATTCGCCGACGAGGGCGTCTTCCGGCAGTTGCGACAATTCCTTGATCAGGCGGAAACCCACCTGGAACGCGTGCTCGGCGCCGTGCTCGACGAGGAAATCGAGGGCGGCCTGGTCGCCTTCATGCGTGACGGCCTGCTCCAGGCCCAAGGACACGCCGCCCACCGTCAGGTACAGCGCTTTCTGGATGCCGTCGGCCGTGCGTTCATTCGTAAACTTCTCGGCCACCATGGCCGTGATGCCCGTCAATTCGTCGGCCAGGTTCAGGGCCGCGTCCTCGCGCGGGTCGCCCGGCAACAGTTTGATGGCGCGCACGAGGCGCGGAAGATTCTCTACAACAATTGCTGGCAGCATTAGACGTTCCCTGCTTTCATTACGAGAAAATGCCCGTGCCCAGGCTGCGGCGCGTGCTGGAGCGCGGCGCGCTGCGCGTGCTCGGCACTTGCTTGCGCAGGCGGTACAGCAATTCCTTGGTGCTCCGCTGCAACATGGTCGGTTCTTCGTCCGGGTCGTCCGAGTATTCCGCGTCGGCCAGGTCGGCGCTGTGGCGGAAGTCGGGGAACAGCTCGAACAGCGAGCGGTCCCAGCCGTCTTCATTCGCTTGCGCCAGCTCGATGGCCAGCGGCACGACGTCGTTGTCGGACGAGGTCACGCCCGTCACGTACGGTCCCTTGATGACGATCTCGCCCGCCACTTCGAGGATTTCCTTCGGCGCCATCGAGAACAGGATGGCGAACGCCGTGGCGCCCCAGTCGGTGGCGGACGCTTCCAGCAGCAGCTCGCGGCGGCGCTCGGCGTCGTCGGTGGAAAACACCACGCCGTGGATGTGCGCGAACAGGGCTTCGGCGATGCGTTCCGGATCATCCTCGATCTGGTCGTCGCTCCACGTGGCGGCGATGAAGGCCAGGCTGTCGGCCCACGCCTTCGGCGGCACCAGCAAGGTTGCCAGCGACATCTTGCCGCCGTCGAAGCCGGCCAGGTGCAAGGCCGTCACTTGCGGCGGGATCGCGCTCAGCACTTCCACCACGGCCAGGTCGCCGTACTGGTCGGCCGCGTCGGCAAACGCCTGCTCGGCGTGGCCCAGCGAACCGGACAGCACCAATTCCGTGACCTGTTTCGTCAGCGCGGGAAGGTTACTCTTTTGTTCCGTGTTATCGGCCATGGTCATCTCCATCCTGGTCAAACATCTGGGCGAAATCGTCGGTGGCTTCGTCTTCGTCGTGATCGTCGTCGCCGTCGTCATTGGCGGCCAGCTGGTCGAGCGACTGGTCGTCGTCGTCCCACAGGCGCGGATTCTTGTGCAGGAAAGCCGTGATGATGGCCTGGCGCGCCAGGTCGGGGAAGCTCTCTTCGATGGCGGCGTACATCTTGGCCGCTTCCGGCGCGGCGCAGGCGGCCATGGAAAACACGCGGGCCGTATCGCCGAATTCGTAGTCTTCGCTTTCGGCCAGCAAGCCTTTCGGGTCGCTGAAGGTGATGTGGTCGACCAGCGCGAAGGCCAGCATGTTCACGTCTTCGATGCCGCCGCCGCTCGCGTATTCGCCGACCAATGCATCGACCATGCTCTTGTAGTTCTTGCGGTTCGGCGGGTCGCCGAGGATGCCTTCGATCTGGCCTTCCAGCTCGCGCGACTGGTACGCGAATTCAGGGTGTACTCTTCTCATGCTGTGCTTTCCAATGTAATGCGCGGCGCTGATAAAAGCGCCGTTGTTGTTGTTTTCAAGTAATTCGGGTCGGCTGAAGCGGGCCGCAGCGGCTTAGTCGGCAGGTAATACTGTGCCATGTAAACGAAACACGCCGCACCACAGGGCATACGCTTCCGCTTCCGGATCAATGATGATGCGGTGGTTCACGCTCTGGTCGTATTCGGCGCGCTTGGCCGGGTCGGCCAGGATTTCATAGGCCTTGGTGACGCTCTTGAAGCGCGCCTCGGCGCCGGGGGCCTGGTTGCGGTCGGGGTGGAAGCGCATGGCCAGCGAACGGTAAACCTTCTTGATTTCATCGTCGCTGGCATTGGGCGCGACACCGAGGACGTTATATAAATTTTCCATAAAAGGCTCCGGGGTCACGTTTTTCTACTAATTAAAGGCGAATTATCCTATAGAACGGCGTCGGCGTCGCTTGCATGCCGGGAAATGGGGGTAAATACGTGCTTATAAAGCGCTTGCGGTACGGTAAAATGCTTTTTACTGTCACTCTTCCGCATTGATCAATGAGCAACGATAAACCGAATACCGCCGCGCCAGCGCTGGCGCCCAATTTCTTGCGTAACATCATCGAAGCCGACCTGGCTGCCGGCGCCCACGTGCGTCCCGGCCTGCCCCAGGTGATCACGCGTTTCCCGCCGGAGCCGAACGGCTACCTGCACGTGGGCCACGCCAAGTCGATCTGCGTCAACTTCGGCCTGGCGCGCGATTACGCCGGCCAGTGCAACCTGCGCTTCGACGACACCAATCCGGCCAAGGAAGAGCAGGAATACGTCGACACCATCATGGACAGCGTGAAATGGCTGGGCTTTGACTGGGAGCCGAAGCAGGCCGATGGCCAGAGCCACCTGCACTACGCGAGCGACTATTTCGACCAGCTGTACGCGATGGCCGAGTACCTGATCACGGCCGGCTTTGCCTACGTGGACAGCCAGAGCGCCGAAGACATGGCCGCCAACCGCGGCAATTTCGGCCAGGCCGGCAAGAATTCGCCGTTCCGCGACCGTCCGCGCGACGAATCGCTGGCCCTGTTCCGCGCCATGAAGGCGGGCCAGTTCAAGGATGGCGAGCACATCCTGCGCGCGAAGATGAGCGAAGATGCCATGAGTTCGCCGAACATGAACTTGCGCGACCCGGCCATCTACCGCATCCGCCATGCGCACCACCACCGCACGGGCGACGCCTGGTGCATCTATCCGATGTACGACTACACGCACCCGATCTCGGACGCGCTGGAAAACATCACGCATTCGATCTGCACCCTGGAATTCCAGGACCACCGCCCGTTCTACGACTGGCTGCTGGAAACCCTGTCGACCGGCGGCTTCTTCGCCAAGCCGGTGCCGCACCAGTACGAATTCTCGCGCCTGAACCTGACCTACATCGTCACCAGCAAGCGCAAGCTGCGCCAGCTGGTGGAAGAAAAAATCGTCGACGGCTGGGACGACCCCCGCATGCCGACCCTGGTGGGCATGCGCCGCCGCGGCTACACGCCGGAAGCGATTCAATTGATGTGCGAACGCACGGGCGTGACGAAATCGGACGGCTGGATCGACTACAGCGTGCTGGAAGGCTGCCTGCGCGAAGACCTGGACCCGAAGGCGCCGCGTACGGTGGCCGTGCTGCGTCCGTTGAAACTGATCATCGACAATTTCCCCGAAGGCGAAAGCGTGGAATGCACGGCGCCCGTACACCCGCACTTCCCCGAGCGCGGCTTGCGCACCTTCCCCATCTCGCGCGAGCTGTGGATCGAGGAAGACGACTTCATGGAAGTGCCGAACAAGGGCTATTTCCGCCTGTACCCGCCGATTGACGACAAGCCGGGCAGCAAGGTTCGCCTGCGCTATGGCTACGTGATCGAGTGCACGGGCTTTGACAAGGATGCGGACGGCAAGGTCATCGCCGTGCATTGCACTTATTTCCCTGACAGCAAGTCGGGCACGGAAGGCAGCGCCAACTATAAAGTCAAGGGCAATATGCACTGGGTCAGCGCGCCGACGGCGATTCCCGCCGAAGTGCGCCTGTACGACCGCCTGTTTACGGACCCGCAGCCCGACGCGGGCGGCAAGGACTTCAAGCTGGCCTTGAATCCGCTGGCCAAGGAAGTGGTGCAAGCGTGGCTGGAACCGGGCGCGGAACTGGCCCAGCCGGAACAGCGCTTCCAGTTCGAGCGCCACGGCTACTTCGCGGCCGACCGCGTCGACAGCCAGCCTGGCAAGCCCGTCTTCAACCGCATCGTCACCCTGAAAGACAGCTGGCAACCTGCCAAGTAAGGCGCCGGACGACTCAAAAAAAACCGCTGCGGCGGTTTTTTTTCGTTTCAACGAGAAATATTGCCTGTTGACTATATTCACGATAATTTTGTATATTAGGCAGCTATTGAGCAATTTGCAATTTCAATAGCACTTGCACAACACAGTCGCCCAGGCGGCACCCGATTCCTCTTCCTGATGCGGATGGCGATGTCTTCTACTGCCGGCGAACACCCCTTATCTGCTGAAAAAAGACCGCTGTGGCTGCTCGGCTTTGTGATGTCGACGATGGTGGGCCTGCTGTTTTACATGGCCGCCTCGCTGTCGATCGAAAACGATGCCAGCGAGCTGTTCGACAATCTAGCCCGCAATACCCAGAAAAACATCGAATCGCGCGTCAAATCGTATGCCAACCTGCTGCGCGGCACGGCCAGCCTGTTCCACGCCAACGACCACGTGAGCCGCGAGCAATTCCACCGCTACGTGAAAAACATCGCCCTGCAACAGAACTACCCGGGGGTGATGAACCTCAATTACAGCCAGGAACTCGACGAGTCGCAGCGCGCCGCCTTCGAAGCGGCCATGCAGCGCGACTATCCGCCGGGGCGCGACGGCTATCCAGCGTTTGCCATCCATCCGCCCGCCCCGCGCGAGCGCTACTCCGTGCTGGTGTACATCGAGCCGATTGCCAGCGCCCCGGAAAAATATGGCTATGACATCGCTTCGCGCCCCCTGATCGCCGAAGCGCTGGCGCTGTCGCGCGATTCCGGCCACATCAGCAATTCCGGCGTGCCCGTGCCGATGGAAGGCCGTCCCCAATTAACGGGCATGGCCATGCGCCTGCCCGTGTACCGCTACGGCATGCCGGTCGATACGGTGGAGCAGCGGCGCGCGGCGTACCAGGGGTCCGTCGGCATCGGCTACGACCTGGTGACGATGATGCGCAGCGCGCTGGCCGACATGCCGGTGCGCAACGTCCGCCTGACCCTGTTCGATATCGGCCCGCAGGCGCGCGCCCCGCTAGACTTACCGCACGACATGCGCCCCATCTTCGACAGCACGACGGCGGGCATGCATGCGCCATGGTGGCTGCCCGGCAATTCCGGCCGCTACCTGAGCAGCACGATGCTGATCGAACACAACAGCCGCGTGTGGCAAGCGCTGTTCAGCGTGCGCAAGAGCGACCTGTATACGCGCTTCGACGCCTTTTTGCCATGGCTGGCCCTGCTGATCGGCTTTGCCAGCACCATGCTGCTGTATATGCTGTTCCACACCCTGGCGTCGTCGCGCCGGCGCGCCATCCAGATGGCCAACGGCATGACGGAGGAATTGCGCGCCAGCCAGATCCGTCTGCAGCTGTCGCACCAGAAACTGCGCCGCCTGGCGGCCCATGCGGACCAGATCAAGGAAGAAGAGCGCAAGCGCATCGCGCGCGAAATCCACGACGACCTGGGACAGAACCTGCTGGTCTTGCGCATCGACGCCGACATGCTGGCCTCGCGCACGCATCGCCGCCACCCGCGCCTGAACGCCCGCGCCCGCTCGACCCTGGAGCAGATCGACGCCACCATCAAGAGCGTGCGGCAGATCATCAACGACTTGCGCCCTACCGTACTGGACCTGGGCGTGAATGCGGCCGTCGAATGGCAGGTGGCGCAATTTCGCCAGCGCACGGGCATCGCCTGCGAAGTGAGCGAAAGCCATGACGACATTTGCCTCAGCGATCAATGCGCGACGGCCCTGTTTCGCATCCTGCAAGAGTCGCTCAGCAATATTTCCCAGCATGCGAATGCCAGCCGCGTGCAAGTCAAGCTGGAAAAGTGCCGCGATACGGTGTCGATGAGCATCAGCGACAACGGCGTGGGCGCGGCCATCGACGGGCGCAACAAGCTGGGCTCGTTTGGCCTGGTGGGCATCGAGGAGCGCATAAAATTGCTGGGCGGCACTTTTTACATCGAAAGCAGCCCCGGCGCCGGCATGAGCGTGCACGTCAGCGTACCGCTGGGCGCGGACGCCACCGCGTTTCCCTACCAGGAAGAAAGCCGGGTCAGCAGCTGACGGGCGTACGCACGCATGAAGCAAGCTCAGCTTGCATATTTCGTAATTAGATGCAATATTGATGTAGAACAATTCAGCGCCCGCCCGCCATGGGCCAGGCATTCCTCGACCACTTGCCAGGAGTACGCACCCGCCGCTTTCCCTTGTTTCACCGTATTTCCCACAACGCTCTTTACCAAAGGACATTCATGGATACGAACGACAGTTTCAAGGCAATTGCCGATTTGAATTTGGACGCGATCAAGGTCAAGCTGATGCACCGCGAGTCAGGCGAGGGATGGAGCCTGGAGAAGGCGAATGCGGTGGAATTCGAATACCGCCGCTTCCTGATCCTGATGAAACAGTTTCCGGAAGAAGAAACGGCGCCGCTGATGGACGTCGATACCTTCTGGCACTACCACATCCTCGACACCCTGAAATATGCGGCCGATTGCGAACAGGTGTTCGGCTACTTCCTCCATCACTTCCCGTACATCGGCTTGCGCGGCGAAGACGACGAAGCGGCGCACCATCGCGTGGGCGAGCGCATGAAGCAGCTGTATGAACAAACGTTCGGGGAAGATTATATTCGCGCAGAAACGGCGTATTCGGGGCGCGCCGTACAGGCGGCGTATTCGGGACGGGCTGTGCAGGCTGCGTATTCAGGACGGGCTGTGCAAACAGCATTTTCCAGTGCGGCGGTACAGGCAACGGCCTACTCGGGCCGGGCCGTGCAAACGGCGTTTTCCAGCGCGGCGGTGCAGGCGACGGCGTATTCGGGCCGCGCGACCGGGGCTGCCAGCACCGCATTTTCCAGCGTGCCTGCCTCACTGGCTGCAGCGGTGGTCAAGTCGTCTTCGACTGGCCTGGAAATGGGGCGTTTCTATATCGATCGTCCGGTACTGAACCGCGAGCCGCAATAGAAAAGCGGAAAACGGATGTGGCTGCCGCACGCGGCAAGCCTGACTTACCCAGACGGCACCTCTCAGTTTGCCGTCTGTCAGGCGCTCTTAGGCAGCCATCAACTCGCGCAGTTCACGAATGCTGAAATCGCTGATTTCATGCATGCGGATGAGGATCGTGGCGCCGATCGGCAAGGTGTTGTGACGAATCTTGCTGATAACAGGTGGCGCCACTTCCAGAGCTCGCGACAAGGCGGCATCGTTTTTCAGCTGCAGCTTGTCGATGATCGCATCAAGGACGCGATTCGGGTTGTAGGTAGGCAAAGAGGTAATTTGTTTGAGAGACATGATCAAAAATCCGTACTTGTTGTATTAGAGCGAAAAGAAACCGAATGTCTCTTTCACAATAATTCAGGGTAAACACACTAAAAAGCGCCATCACTTATGCGGCTTTTACGCCGCAAACAATATAATACACGCTATTGTTGATTTTTGCGTAACTTAAAGCAAAATTGTGATAATTGAAGAGAATTGACGCACTTGGAATGTGCTAGAGGATAACTCAAATCGGAAAAATTTGCTGCACGTCATCAATTTTTACGATGGGCAACACCGCTATGCATGAGCCAGGCTATGGCCATGAGGGTGCCCAGGCGGGCCATTTCAGCGGATAGATGCCAGCCTTGCGCGGCCACGCCGGCCGGGGTGGCAAGCGGGCAAGTGCATGGGAAATCGTCGATGCGGCACCAGGCCAGTTGCCGGCGAATTTCATCGGGCGGCGGCGGCGGCTGCAGCGCACGTTCGCGGCGGCGCATATAGGCGCGTACCTGCTCCTTGCTGGGGTGATTCGTAGCTCGCATGGCTCGCTCCTGCTGACGGGAAACAACGTCACGCTAGTTGTAGATGCAGAGCCCGCCACAAGAGCCCAGACGCGTGACGACATTGCTCACCATATCGCCAGCGCGCCGTGACACGTTTGCGCTGCATCAAATGGCACGGCCCCGGTGTTGCGCCGAAGCCCGCACTGCCCCACGGCCTGCTTCCGTCTTATTTCTTTTGCTGGCGCACGCGCTGTTGCTGCTTTTCCTGCGTTTGCTGGCGGTTCTGCTTGCGCTCGAACAGGGCGACCGCATCCTTCTTGGCTTGCTCGACGGTGCGCATTTCTTCATGCGCATCGTGCGGGACGAAAAATTCGGCGTCCTGCGCCGCCACGACCAGCTTGATGGCGGCCTCGTCGTCAAGGTCGTACAGTTCCGTCAGGACGGTGGTGACCTCGTCCAGATATGCTTCGTAAGTGAGGGTGCTCATGCTGTATTCCTTAAGTGAGTGACGCAGCGCGGGAACGGCGCGCTGCGCGCCGGCCCAGCAAAGTGCGCAGATAACCGACCATTTTACCCGATGCCGGCCCCGCCGGCTGCCATCGCCCGCAAGGCATCGGCCACGCGCGCGTAACGCAGGCGCACGCCCAGCTCGCGCTTGATGCGGGTATTGTGCAGGCGGCGCGATTCGGACATGAACGACAGCAGCATCGGCGTGACCACTTGCCGCAGTTCGGCACGCGGCAGGCGCGGCGGGCGCGGCAGGCCAAACGTGTCGGCCACGGCATCGAAATACTCGGCCATTTTGAGTTCGCTGTCATCGCTGGCGTGATACACGCGCCCCGGCTTGCCCCG
>NZ_LNCE01000067.1:0-30346 GCF_001445815.1 Janthinobacterium sp. Ant5-2-1
GAGCATGGGCGGCAATGGCTCTGGCGACAGCATCGCGCCAGCCTGCTCGCCCGCGCGCCGCGCCAGCCACTGTTCATAATCGGCCACGTATGCGGGGTCGCGCAGGCGCAGGTTTTCATGCGAAATGCGCTGGCTGCGCGTGAGCATGGAATAGGCGAACTGCGGCGCTTCCATGGCGCTGTAGCGCTCGACGTTTTCAAACCACTCCATGGAATTGCGCGCCGCGCTCTGGATTTTCAGCACCTCGATGGCGCGCAGTTGCTGGTAGGCGGCCAGCGCAGCGTCGGCATCCCCATGCTGGCCGAAGCAGCGCGCCAGCTCGATGGCGTCTTCCAGCGCCAGCTTGGTGCCGGAGCCGATCGAGTAATGGGCCGTGTGGGCAGCATCGCCCATCAGCACGACGGGCACGCCATCCTGGCGATGCACCCATTGCCGGCAGACGATGCGCGGGAAGGTGATCCACTGCGCCGAACCGCGCAAGTGCGGCGAATTGCTCAGCAAACCGTGGCCGTCGAGCTCCTCGGCGAACAGGGCTTCGCAAAAGGCGATGCCCTCTTCCTGGCTCATGGCGTCCAGGCCCGCCGCGCGCCAAACGTGTTCGGGCGTCTCGACGATGAAGGTGGAAGTATCGCCATCGTATTGATAGATATGCGCCTGGAACCAGCCGTGCGACGTCTGGCGGAAGGCAAACGTGAAGGCCTCGAATTTCTTGCGCGTACCCAACCAGACGAAGCGGCAATGGCGCTGGTCGACTTCGGGCTGGTAGCTGGCCGCATAGCGCGTGCGGATACGGCTGTTCAAGCCGTCGCTGGCGATCACCAGGTCGGCGCCGTACTGCTTCGCGATGGCCTGGTCGTCCTGCACCTCCGTCTCGAACACCAGCTGCACGCCAAGTTCCTCGCAGCGCGCCTGCAGGATGTTGAGCAGGCGCTTGCGGCCGATGCCGCAAAAGCCATGGCCGCCGGATCGCACGGTCTCGCCCTTGAAGTGAATCTCGATATCGTCCCAGTGGTTGAAGGCCTGCAGGATGGCGCGCGCCGTCGGCTCGTCCGCATTCGCCAGGTTGCCCAAGGTCTGGTCGGAAAACACGACGCCCCAGCCAAACGTGTCGTACGGGCGGTTGCGCTCGATGACGGTGATGCGGTGATCCGGGTTCTGCTTTTTCATGAGCAGGCTGAAATACAGGCCGGCGGGACCGCCGCCGATGCAGACAATATTCATGGGGTGTCCGTGCGAAGTTTGAAGCGCTGCAGCTTGCCCGTTTCCGTGCGCGGCAGCGAAGGCAGGAAGCGGATGGCGCGCGGATATTTATACGGGGCGATCTGCTGGCGCACGAAGTCCTGCAGTTCGGCCGCCAGGGCATCGCTGGCCTGGCTACCGTCTTTCAGCACCACGTGCGCCTCGACGATCTGGCCACGCTCGGCATCGGCGCGCCCGACCACGCCGCATTCGGCCACGGCCGGGTGGCGCAGCAGCGCCTCTTCCACTTCCGGACCGGCGATGTTGTAGCCGGCCGAGACGATCATGTCGTCGCTGCGCGAGCGGTAATAAAAATAGCCGTCGGCATCCATCTCGAAGGTGTCGCCCGTCAGATTCCAGCCGTTCTGCACGTACTCGCGCTGGCGCGGATCGGACAGGTAGCGGCAACCGGTGGGGCCTTTCACGGCCAGGCGGCCCGTCACGCCGGGCGGCTGCGGCACGCCCGCATCGTCGACGATGCACGCCTGGTAGCCGGGAATCGCCTTGCCGATGGCGCCGCGGCGGATGCCCTCGCCCGTGGCGGAAATGAAGATGTGCAGCATTTCAGTCGCGCCGATGCCGTCCGTCATGGCCAGGCCCGTGGCCGCCTGCCAGGCGTCGCGCGTGGCCAGCGGCAGCGCTTCGCCGGCCGACACGGACAAGCGCAGGCTGCGCAAGTCGTGGCTGGCCGCCAGGGGTGCCATCTGGCGGTAAAAGGTGGGGGCCGTGAAGCAGATCGTTGCTTGATAGGCGCCGATGGCGCACAGCAGGCCCTCGGGCGTGAGTTTTTCCAGCAGTACGGTGGCCGCGCCGAAGCGCAAGGGGAACAGCAGCAGGCCGCCGAGGCCGAAGGTGAACGCCAGCGGCGGCGTGCCGATGAAAATGTCGTCGGCGCGCACCTGCAGCATGGAGCGGGGAAAGCAGTCGCAGATGGCCAGCAAGTCGCGGTGCATGTGCATGGTGCCTTTGGGGATGCCCGTCGTGCCCGAGGTAAAGCTGATCAGACAGACGTCGTCGGCCGCCGTGTCGCATGCAGAAAATGACGCAGCGTGGGCCGCCATGCGCCGCTCCAGTTCCCCGTCAACAGCGCCAAAGCACAGCATGGGCGGCAGAGATGGCACCGCGTCGAGCTCCGCGCGCAAACCCTGCGCGCACAGCACGGCGTTTACTTCCGCCTTGCTCACGATGGTGGAAAGTTCGCGCGCGCGCAGCAGCGGCATGGTGGGCACGGCGATGCAGCCGGCCTTCAGCACGGCCAGCAGGCAGGCCGCCATCATGGGAGTATTCGCGCCGCGCAGCAGCACGCGGTTGCCGGGGATCAGGCGCAGGTCGCTGCGCAGCACGTGGGCGACGCGGTCGACATGCCGCGCCAGCTCGGCGTAGCTCCAGCGCTGGCCGTCGGCCAGGACGGCAGTACGCTCGCCGCCGCCATTGGCCACGGCAGCATCGAGCAGCGCGGCGACGCAATTGAGGCGCGCCGGATACTGCAGCTCGGGCAAATCAAGGCACAGCTGCGGCCAGAGTGCGCGCGGCGGCAAATGCGTGCGCGCAAAGTCGTCGTGGGGAGATGCGGCGGTAGGCGAAGGGTCGCTGCTCATGCTCATCCTGGCTGGTGACGGGCGCGTGCACAAGGCCCGGAAGCAGATACTTTAAACCTAAAGTATTTTTCCAGCAAGCAGAAAACAGCAGATTCAGTCGGCGCAGTCCTGCTGTAACAAACGCGCCTGCTGCGCCACGCTGCGCGCCAGCGCGGCCAGGGCCGTTTGCATCTGCTCGCCGTCGAGCACCGCCGACTGCAGCAGTGCGCTCATGCCGGCCTCCGCGCCATGCAAGCCCAAGGTGCGGCAACCGAGGTGCAGCCGTTCCAGCTGCTGGCGCGCCTGGGCCGGCTCGCCACGGGCCAGCAAGGCGTCGACCTGTTCGCTGGCACCGCCGATCTGCCCCTGGAAGCCCGTCAAGTAGGCCAGCAGGCGTTCGCTGTCGATGCCCAGCCGCTGCAAGGTATCGCGCGGCGCCTCGGCCGGCAAGGCGGAAACGTCGAAGCAGGCGTCGATATGCTGGCGTACCTGCTCCGGCTGGAAGGGCTTGACGATGTAGCCGGCGGCGCCGGCCTGCACGGCGTCGCGCACCGTGTCCTGGTCATTGGCCGACGAGACGAGCACCAGCGGCATGGCGTCGAGCGCGCTGTCGGAGCGGATTTTCTGCAGCAGCTCCATGCCGGACAGGCGCGGCATGCGCAAGTCGCAAAAGCACAGCGAGGGACGCAAGCCGCCTTCGAGCTGCTCCCACGCGGCCGCGCCATCTTCGGCTTCCACGATATCGTGCACGCCGCAGCTGTCGATCAGGTGCATCAGCACCATGCGCGACACGACATCATCGTCAACCACCAGTACTTTCATTGCTTTCTCCATTGGCGGCAGCGTCAAGGTGCCTGGCCATATTCTACCCAGTTTCGCCGCGCGCCCGATGGCCGGCATTGCCTATTTTACATTTCCTGGCCCGAAACGGCTATTTGCGCCAACAGTGCGCGCAATTGCGGCAAATGCAGGGCCACCTGCGTCCAGCGCCCGCCATCCGCCGCCTCTTCCATTTCCGTGCACAGCATGTGCAGCTGCGTTTCATCGAGATAGGCGGCGCTGCCCTTCAAGCCGTGCAGCAAGCGCCCGGCGTTGTCCTTGTCCCGCGCCGCCAGGGCGTCGTCGAGTTCGCGCAAGCGGCCCTCGAGGTCGGCGACGAAGGCGACGCGGATGCGCCGCTGCAGTTCGCCGCTGCGGATGGACTGGGAAGGCGCCGGAACAGGAACTGCCGGCGCGATGCCGAACAGGGCGTCGAGTTCGGCCTGCCCCCGCGCCGCGCCGCGCGGTGC
The DNA here is from genome assembly GCF_001445815.1 of Janthinobacterium sp. Ant5-2-1. Lineage (NCBI taxonomy): Bacteria > Pseudomonadati > Pseudomonadota > Betaproteobacteria > Burkholderiales > Oxalobacteraceae > Janthinobacterium > Janthinobacterium sp. Ant5-2-1. The sequence goes on from NZ_LNCE01000067.1 coordinate 4,106, forward strand.
GTTCGAGGGCATGCGCGGCAACATGAAACCGCGCTGCAGCTGGCGCTCGATGGCGCGCGCCAGCAAGCCATGCAGCGCCGCCTCGTCCACCGGCTTGCTGAGGAAATCATCCATGCCGACGCCAAGATAGCGGCTGCGGTCTTCTTCGCTGGCGTTCGCCGTCAGGGCCACAATCATCAATTCCTGGTCGCGCACGGGCTGGTCCGGCCAGCCGCCCACGCGGATCAATCGCGTCGCCGTGGCGCCGTCCATCTCCGGCATGCGCCCGTCCATCAGGATCAGGTCATAGCGCGTATGCACGCAGGCCGCCACCGCCAGCACGCCGTTGGCGACCACGTCGACCCGGTGTCCCAGTTCTTCGAGCATGACGCGGATGATGATCTGGTTGGTGGGGAAGTCTTCCGCGCACAGCACGCGCAACTGGTGGCTGTGCGGCGCCAGCGCCACCTGCGGCACCAGCGGCGGCGCCACGCCATCGGCCAGCGGCAAGGTGAAGGCAAACGTGCTGCCCTGCCCCGGCGTGCTGGCCACTTCGATCTCGCCATCCATCAGTTCGACCAACTGGCGGCAGATCGCCAGGCCCAGCCCCGTGCCGCCGTAGCGCCGCGTGGTGCTGGCGTCGGCCTGCTCGAACTTCTGGAACAGGCGCGCCATCGCATCGGCATCGATGCCGATGCCGCTGTCGCTGACGCTAAAGCGGATCAGGTTGACCTTGCGCCCGCCGCTGCCGCTGGCCACGCCGGCCCGCTCGACGCAGACGCTGACGCCGCCGCGCTGGGTGAACTTGAAGGCATTGCCGACCAGGTTGACCAGCACCTGGCGCAAACGGGTCGGGTCACCCACGACGAAGGGCGGCAGGTCGGGCGCGAAATCGATGGAAAAGCCGATGCTGCGCGCGGCCGCCTGCTCTTCGAACAGAGTGACGACCGTCTCGATGGCAGCGCCGAGCGCGAAGTCGATGTTTTCAATACTCAGCTTGCCCGCCTCGATCTTGGAAAAGTCGAGCAAGTCATTGATGATCACCAGCAGCGACTGGGCATTGGCCTGGCCGCGCAGGATCTGTTCGCGCGTGGCGTCGTGCAGCTGCTCGTCGCGCAGGGCAAAGCCCAGCATGCCGATCACGCCGGCCAGCGGCGTGCGCATCTCGTGACTCATGTTGGCCAGGAATTCCGACTTCTGGCGCGTCGCATCCTCGGCCTTGCGCTTGGCCTGGCGCAGGCTTTCCTCGTTTTTCGTCAGGCTGCTGTTCACTTGCGCCAGCTTTTCCGACTGGGCCAGCACTTCGATTTCCTTGCTCTGTAGCTCAGCCGTGCGTTCGCTGACCTGCTTTTCCAGTTCATTCTGCTGATGCCGCAGCGCGCGCACGCGCTGGCGGTAGGCGCCATACACGGCGCCCAGCAGCAGCGCCGCCATCAGGGTGCGGAACCACCAGGTTTTCCAGAACGGCGGCAAGATCGTGATGGCCAGGGTGGTGCCGCTCTCGTTCCACACGCCGTCCTTGTTGGCCGCCTTGACGCGAAACACGTAATTGCCCGCATCGAGGTTGGTGTAGGTGGCAAAGCGCCGCCCCGCATCCGTCATGACCCAGTCCTGGTCGAAGCCTTCGAGCCGGTAGGCGAATATATTGCGCTGGGGTGCGGCGAAATGCAGGGCAGCAAATTCCAGCGAAAAGACGCTTTCGCGGCTGGTCAGCACCAGCTTGCGCGTGTGGTCGATGGCCGTTTTGAGCACGTGTGCGAACTCGCCGCGGCCGATACCCACGGGCTTGTTGAAGATCTGCAGCTCCGTGACGGCCACCAGCGGCGGCACGCGGTTGTCATGGATATCCTGCGGCACGAACGCCGTCATGCCGTTGAAGCCGCCGAAATACATGGTGCCGTCCGACGCGCGCAGGGCCGCGCCATCGAAATACGAGCCTTCCACCGTGCCGTCCGCGCTGTCGTAGTTGCGAAACAGGCCGCTGCGCATGTCGAGCCGCGTGATGCCGCTATTCGTGCTCAGCCACAGTTGCTCGTTGTCGTCGCCGAGGATGCTGGCGACGGCGTCGTCGGCCATGCCATCCTTGCGCAGGAAACGGCGGAAGCGGATCTCGCCTTTCGCGTCGACGTCCATGCGGTTCAAGCCATTGGCCGTGCCCACCCACAGCACGCCGCGCTTGTCCTCGTGCAGGAAATGCACTTCGTCGTGGCTGAGGCTCTGCGGGTTTTGCGGGTCGTGGCGAAAATGCCGGAAGCGGCCGCTGGCGCGGTCCAGCAAGTCCAGGCCGTGGAAGGAACCTATCCACAGCCGCCCCTTGCCGTCTTCCAGCACGGGCCGCACCATGTTGTCGGACAGGCTGTTCGGGTCGGCCGGATCGTGGCGGTAAGTGGTAAAACGCTTACTGGCGGGATCGAAACGGTGCACGCCGCCCCGCGTCGAGACCCACAGCATGCCGCTACGGTCGCTGACGATATTGCGGATGGTGTCGCTGTTCGGGTCGCCGGCGGCAAAGCGCATGGTAAAGAAGCGTCCCAGGGCCGGATCGAAGCGGTGCAAGCCCGTCGAGCCGCCCACCCACAGCACGCCGTCCGGCGCCTTGTACAGGGTCGTGACCTGCTCGTCGCGCGACATGCCGGGCGCGCTGCGCAGGTCGAACAGGCGCGAGCTGCCGTCGCGCGTGTCGTACAGTTTCAGGCCGCCCTTGGTGGCCAGCCATAGCTTGCCATTGCCCGCGTCGGCCACGGCGCGCACTTTCTTGTCGGCCAGCGCGCCCACGTCGCCGGGGGCGCGCGCCATGCGCGAAAAGCCGACGCTGCCCAGGTCGACCCGGCTCACGCCGTTGTACCAGGAGCCGACCCAGAAAGTGCCGGCGCGGTCGCGGTACAACGATGACAGCTGGTTGTCGGCGACGCTGAACTTGTCGCCCGTCTGGTGGCGGTATTGCAGGAAGGTGCCGCTTTCGGGCAGCCAGCGGAACAGGCCATCGGCATTGCTGCCCAGCCAGACGGTGGCGTCGACATCCTGGTACAGGCTGGCCACGCGGATGGCGGAGAAGCCATGTTTCTCGCCGAAGCGCACTCTCGATTGCGGCGGCTGGCCGGCGGCGCCCAGGCGCCAGCGCTCGGCGCCGGCCATGGTGCCTATCCACAGGTTCTGCTGGCGGTCGATCAGCAGCGACTGGATCACGTTGTACTTCGAGCCGGGCGTCGCGTCGACGGCGAAATGCTCGAAGCGCTCGCTGCCCGGCGCCAGCATGTCCAGGCCCGTGACCGTGCCGATCCACAGGCGCTGCTGCGCGTCCAGTGCCAGCGCCTTGATTTCATTGTCGCCCAGGCTGTGCGGATTGCCTTCTTCATGGTGCCAGGTGCGGAAGTGGCCCGTGGCGGGATCGAAATGCTGCAAGCCGTCCGACGTGGCGATCCAGAAGCCGCGCGCGCCATCGTCGAGAATGGCGTGGATATGCCGGTTTCCGTTGCCGCGCTTGCTCTTTTCGGCGGGGCCGTAATGGATGAAGGTCTGGCTGGCGGCGTCGAAACGGTCCAGGCCATTGTCCGTGCCCACCCATAGCTGGCCCTGGCTATCGACATGCAGTTCGCCCACCCAGTTGTCGGCCAGGCTGGTCTTGTCGCCCTCGATATTCTTGTAGACGACCATGCGGTAGCCGTCGTAGCGGCTCAAGCCGGACTGGCTGCCGAACCACATATAGCCTTGCCGGTCCTGGGCGATGGCCAGCACCGATTCCTGCGCCAGGCCCTGGTCAACGCTGAGCTGGTCGAAACGCAGGGTGGGCGCAGGCCCCGCCACGGCCCATCCGCCCATCAGCAGAATTAATAGTAAGGCAACATCGAAAACACGTCGAAATACCAGCACAATCGTCCTGTCAAAAAAACGCGAAAAACCCGCACGCCGCTCCAAGGGCCGTCTCAAGAACCAAAAAACGCCAGTACATCGTCCTTGCGGGCCTGCGTATCGCGCTGTCCAAGACGGATCAGCTCGTTAGTATACGTCGATTCGAACAATAAATACGATGCCAGCGCCGCCCCGCGCGCTTCGGCCGCGCCGATGCCCGACAACATGGTGCGGATGGGACGCGGCAAACTGCCGATATGCCGGCTGGCGATGGCGTCGAGCCGCTCGGACGGCGCGATGACCAGCAATTCCACGGGCCGCAACGCTGTCTTGCCCAGCAACTCGGGCGGCAGCATGGACAGGGTCAGGTTGATGCGGTTCAGGCGCTCGATGTCGACGGCCAGGCCATCGAGAAAGATCGACGACAGCGCGTGGCCGGCGATCTGCGCCAGGCTCGGGTAGCGCGCCGCTTCGGACGCGGCGGGCGCCGGCTCCGTCATGCGTCCCGCGCCCACCACCAGCACCTTGTTCGCGCCCAGGTGGATGGCCGGCGAGATCGGCGCCAGCTGGCGCATGGAACCGTCGCCGCAGTATTCGCGCTGGCCGCCCACGTACAGGGGCACGGCGGGGAAGATGAAGGGGATGGCGGCCGAGGCCAGCAAGTGCTCCACGCCGATCTGGTCGGGCAGGGCCAGGCGCTGCGTGCGCACCCACGGCGCGATGTCCTCGGCCGTCTGGTAAAACGTCATGTGGCGGCTGCCCGAATACGACGACGCCGTCACGGCCAGCGCATGCAGCAGGCCGTCGGCCAAGGCCGCGTCCAGGCGCGGCAGGTCGAGCATGCGGTGCAGCAGGCTGACCAGCGGGGTATTGTCGAGCAGGGAACTGGGCGGCGACGCATGCCACTGGCGCAGCAGCCAGCCAAACGACAGCAGGGACAGCCAGCGCGCGCCCGAACGGATCACGCCCAGCGAATCGGCCCGGTAGACTTGCTCGACTTCGATGTGCTGCCACACGTCGAGCAGCTTTTGCACGCCTTCGCCGAAGTTATCTGCCCGGCAGGCCAGCGCCGTGGCGTTGATGGCGCCGGCCGAGGTGCCGCAGATGATGTCGAACGGGTTGCGCGCCGGCGCCCAGCCCGCTTCCCACAGAATCGCTGAAATCGCTTGCAGCACGCCCACCTGATAGGCGGCACGGGCGCCTCCTCCCGTGAGTATCAAGCCTGTTTTATTTTGCATTCCCATGCCGGCAGATTAGCAGGGTCTGGATGCTTTGTGGAAAAGATTCGGGGTCAGACCCGTTGGGTCTGACCCCAGCTTTTTCCTTTGGGCTAAACAGTAGCAATCAAAAAATCAATCCCCCCTGACCATCCCTTCTCTTCTCGGATCCGCCCCCCCAAACCAGAAATCCTTGCCATGCGCATTCAGGCGCATGATGCCCTGCAAGCCCGAGTTCTGTTCGATCACGCGCACCTCGTGGCCCATGGCCTGCAGCGCCTCGACTTGCGCTGCCGGCGCGCGGCCCTTTTCCAGTTCCGTCGGGCCGTTGCGGCTGCCGAAGTTCGGCAGGCTGATCGCCTGCTGCACGTTCAAGCCCCAGTCCATGGTGCCGACCAGTACCTTGGCGACATAATTGATGATGGACGAGCCGCCGGGCGAACCCGTGGCCAGCACCAGCTTGTGCGTGCCCTTCTCGAACACGAGGGTGGGCGACATGGCGCTGCGCGGACGCTTGCCCGCTTCGACCCGGTTGGCGATCGGGCCGTCCGCATCGCGCGAATCGAACGAGAAATCCGTCAGCTGATTATTCAGCAAAAAGCCGTCGACCATCTGGCGCGAACCGAACGCGTCTTCCACGCTGGTGGTCATCGACAGGCCGGCCCCAAAAGCGTCGACGGCCACCAGGTGCGATGTCGACGGGCGCTGCAAGGCGTTGTCCATGCCCCACGCCACCTGCATGCCGGGCGGCGTGCCGGGCAAGGCGCGGCCCATGGATTTCTCGCCGATCAGGGAAGCGCGCTGCGCCAGGTAGGTTTTGTCGAGCATCGAGGCGACGCCATTGCCAGGTAGCGGCACGAAGTCCGTGTCGGCCACGTAGCGGTTGCGGTCCGCGTAGGCCAGGCGCCCCGCTTCCGAGAACAGGTGGATCGCTTGCGCATCGAGCACGCCGTCGACGGGCGCATACGGACGGATATCCTTCACTTCCAGGATGCCCAGCATCTGCGCGATGGCGATGCCGCCCGACGATGGCGGCGGCATCCCGCACACGGTCCAGGCCTTGTAATCGCTGCAGACGGGCTCGCGCACCTTGGCCTTGTAGCCGGCGATGTCGGTCACCGTCAGCTTGCCCGGATTGGTCGGATGCGACGCCACCTTGGCGGCGATGTCGCGCGCGATGCGGCCGTTGTAAAAAGCGTCGGCGCCGCCACGGGCGATCTCGCGCAGGGTGCGCGCCAGTTCCGGATTCTTCAGCACGTGGCCGACGGGCCAGGCCTTGCCCTCTTTGTCATAGAAATACGCGGCGGCGACAGGGTCGCGCTTCAGGGCCTGGTCCCAGTTCAGCAAACCATTGAGGCGCTGGCTGACGGGAAAGCCGCCGTGCGCCAGCTTGATGGCGGGACCGAACAGGGTGGCCCACGGCAGCTTGCCGTGTTCCTTGTGCGCCAGTTCCAGCATGCGCAGCACGCCCGGCGCGCCCACGGAACGCCCGCCCACCACGCCCGTGGCGCGCGAGACGGGGCTGCCGTCCGCATTCTGGAACAGGTGCTCATCGGCGGCGGCCGGCGCCGTTTCGCGTCCGTCGAACGCCTGCACGCCCTTGGCCGTGGAGTACAGCAGGAATGCGCCGCCGCCGATGCCCGACGATTGCGGCTCGACGAGGGTCAGTACGAGCTGCGTGGCGATGGCCGCGTCAATGGCGCTGCCGCCCTTTTTCAACATCTGGTAGCCCGCATCGGCAGCCAGCGGGTTGGCGGCGGCGACCATGAATTTCTGCGCCGCCCAACCCGATTTTTCCGCATACGCGGTGGCGACTTCCGGCGCCTTTTGCGGCACCTCGGCAAATACGGGACTGGCAGCGAGTGCTCCCAGCAAGGTCAGGCTCAGCGCCAGCGGCTTCAATGTGATCATGCTTACTCCGGTAAAGATACCCGGGTATGCTACCTCAAATGCCGGCCACGGCGCTGCACCCTGACCGAGGGCTTACTTCGGCTGCATGCGGATGGCGCCATCTAAACGTATCGTTTCGCCATTGAGCATGACGTTTTCCACGATGGCTTTCACCAGCTGCGCGTATTCACCGGGCTTGCCCAGGCGCGATGGGAACGGCACCATCTTGCCCAGCGCATCCTGCACTTCGGCCGGCATGCCGAGCAGCATCGGCGTTTCGAAAATGCCGGGCGCCACTGTCATCACGCGAATGCCGTTGCGCGACAGGTCGCGCGCCATCGGCAGGGTCAGTCCCACCACGGCCGCCTTCGACGAGGCGTAAGCCGCTTGGCCGATCTGCCCATCGTAAGCCGCCACGGAAGCCGTGTTGATGATGATGCCGCGCTCGCCTTCAACGGTGGCATCCTGCTTGGCCATGGCGTCGGCCGCCAGGCGGCACATATTGAAGGTGCCCACCAGGTTGATGTTGACGACCTTCTGGAACAGGGCCAGCGGATGCGGGCCGTCCTTGCCCACGGTTTTCACGGCCGGCGCCACGCCGGCGCAGTTGACCAGGCCGCGCAAGGTACCCAGCTTGGTCGCTGCCGCCACCACGGCCAGGCCGTCTTCTTCCGACGTCACGTCGCACTGCACGAACACGCCGCCGAGTTCAGCCGCCAGCGCCTGGCCCGCCTCCGTCTGCACGTCGGCCAGCACGACCTTGCCGCCAGCCGCCGTCAGCATGCGCGCCGTGGCCGCGCCCAGGCCCGATGCGCCGCCCGTGATGATGAATACATTGTCTTGAATCTGCATGAAATCTCCTGAGTATGCTGAGTAATAAGGGCCATGTTCCCGGCGCCTGATGGTTACATGGTGCCATAGTTACGTTTACGTAAACGTAATGTCGGCGACAATTGTAGCCATTTTTGAGCGCACCGCGCGAAAACTTGCAGGACCAGCCTATGGCAGGACTAAAAACACTGGATGAAAGCGCCATTGCGGTGGCAGATGCGCCCGTTGGCGTCGAGCGTGGCGTTGCCCGCGCCGTTGTAGCGCGCGCCGGCAGCATCGCGGCAACCGCCCGTGTCGCAGGCGCCGATGGGCTGTGGCGCACGCGGCATGGGCACGGCCGGGCTGGGCGGCAGGGGCGCCATGGGCACGACAGGAGGTACAGGCTGCGCCGGCATGCGGCCGATCACCTGCGGCACGGAACGGCGCGGCTGCACGGGCGGCGCCGGTCGGCATGGTTCCTCTAGCAGCTTGCCGCTGTCGCGCGGGTCAAGCTGGCATACGGGCAAATCATCGGAAGCGGCCTGCTCCTGAGCGCCGGCATGGTCGCCAGCGAGCAGCATGGCGCAGGCCAGCACCGGTATCGCTTTTTTCATCGTCTTCATGCCGCCTCTCCAAGCATCGATCTCATGGCGTTCATTATTGGCACACGCCGTGACAGATGCCAGCGCGCGTAACAATTTCTCACGCTTGTAGCTGCCGTGCACATGCTGCAACGGTGTTTTATTTCCTTTCAGCACTTTCCTTCTTGCCAGGATAGCATTACAATAAGAACGATTCTTATTCTCATTAGCAGAATGGGAGCGCAGTTTATTGCATTTTCAATCATTTATACCCGAGCCACCCGGAAGGCAGCCAGGAAAAAAACAACATCCGGAAAGTTCACCATGACCAAGCGCAGTCCCGCCTTCGCAACCTTCGCAGTCCCCGCCGCCATTCCCGCCCGTCCCCGCCATTGCGCCACCCTGCTCCTGCCCTGCCTGCTGTCCTTGGCCGTCAGCAGCGCCTGGGCCGAAGGCAATGTGGCCGCCGACCCGACCATGAACACGGTGGTGGTCACCGCGTCGGGCACGGCCATCGACATCAAGGATGCGCCGGCCAGCATCAGCGTCATCACGCGCGAGGAAATCGAGCGCCAGCCCGTGTACGACCTCAACACCCTGCTGCGCCGCATCCCCGGCGTGACGGGCGGCACCAGCCCGGTAGGCGAAGAATCGAAGATCAAGCTGCGCGGCCTGCCCGACAAATACACCTTGATCCTCGTCGACGGCAAGCGCGTGGGCAGCTCGGCCGACACGGCTTACCGCCCGGACCTGGGCCGCCAGGACTTGAACTGGATCTCGCCCGACATGATCGAGCGCATCGAAGTGGTGCGCGGCCCCATGTCCTCGCTGTACGGCTCGGACGCCATGGGCGGCGTGATCAACATCATCACGCGCAAGGTGCCGGGCAAGTGGAACGGTTCGGCGACGGCCAACTACACGCAGCCGCAGGACAGCGGCCGCGGCACGGCGCACCAGCTGGGCGTGAACCTGGCCGGTCCCCTGTCGGACACGGTCGGCATGCGCCTGGGCGTGGGTCAGACGCGCCAGAATCCCGATGAAAAAGCCATCGGCAAATCGGGCGGCATCGGCGGCGAACGCAACCAGACTGTCACGGGCCAGCTGAGCTGGGCGCTGGACAAGAAGCAGAACCTGACGCTGGACGCCAGCTACGGCAAGCAGCAGTCGACGGATTCGACCACGCTCGACGCGGACGGCTACCCGCTGTTTGGCGCCTGGGGCGCGAGCAAGCTGATACGCAAGAGCGCCAGCATCGGCTATGAAGGCCGCTGGGATTTCGGCAAGGCCATGGTCAACCTGTATCACAACGATTTCGACAACGAAGTCGTCGGCACGGTGGCCAAATCCAAGGACAGCACCCTCGACGCCAGCCTGGAAAAACGCGTCGGCTGGGGCGGCATCGAGCAAATGCTGGTGATGGGCGGCCAGTGGAAACACCAGGAACTGACGAACACGGACACCATCGGCACCATCCCTACCGATTACCTGGGCAACCCCGTCAGCGGCGCCACCCTGTCCGGCACCACGTCGGCCCTGTTCGCGGAAGACCAGCTGTTCCTGCGCGACAACCTGACAGCCACGGCCGGCCTGCGCCTCGACCATCACAGCAAGTTCGGCAACCACTATAGCCCGCGCCTGTACCTGGTGTACCACCCTGCCCCCGCCTGGACCATCAAGGGCGGCGTGTCGCAAGGCTTCCGCGCCCCGAGCCTGAAGGAAAATTCGCCGGCGGCGGCCACGCAGTCGGGCGGACGCGGTTGCGGCAGCCTCAAACCGCTGGGCTACATCACGGGCGGCTGCTACATGGCCGGCAATGCCGACTTGAAGCCGGAAACGAGCACGGCCGGCGAGATCGGCGTGGCGTGGGAACAGAATGGCTGGGACGTGGGCGTGACGTACTTCCACACGGATTTCAAGAACAAGATCGACTACGCGCCGCTGGGCTTTTACCAGAAGCAGTGGTGGACCAAGATGACGAATATCCAGAAAGCGCGCACCAGCGGCGTGGAAGCGACGGCCACCATCCCGCTGACGAAAAACCTGAACTGGCGTAACAACGTGACCTACATGGCGGAAGCGAAGAACCTGACGACGGGCGCCAACCTGCTGTCGACGCCGAAACTGTCGTGGTACTCGGCCCTGGGCTGGCAAGTCAACGACCAGCTGTTCGGCGAAGTATCGGCCCAGTACACGGGCAAGGAACTCGATGCGGGCCAGGCGGCCAACAAGGCCTACACCATCGTCGACACGGTCGTGTCGTACAAGGTTACGCCCAAGTGGACCGTGCGCGGCGGCGTGGAAAACCTGTTCAAGAAAGGCCCGCTGGCCGATGGACTGGTCGACTATTATGTGCCGGGACGGCGCATGTTCGTCGGCCTGACGTCGCGCTTCTAATAGCGGGGCGGCGGCGTATCGGGCGGCGGCGTGGCGGCATTGGCCGGCACGCTGCCCAGCATCTGCCCGGCGACGGGCACCTTGTGGCCGCTCGCGTACATGCATTGCTGGTAGGCGTAGTCATAGCGGCGCTGCATGCCATACGCGGAACTGTCGGCCGCGCCCGTGCCCGCCAGCGCGCCAAAGACCAGACCCGTGCCGGCACCCACGCCGGCGCCATGGCTGCCATCGATGGCGGCGCCGGCCACCGCGCCCAGCACCGTGCCCAGGGCCGCACTGCGCACGCCGCTGTCGGCCGCGGCCTGCTGGGCCGAACTGCCGCCCAGCTGCGCCTGCGCATAACCGCGGCAACTGGCGTCATCGCCCTGGAATTGCGCGAAACTCTTGCCCGTGCCGGGCAAGACCATGGCCGATGGCCCTTGCGGCATCACCGTGCATGCCGCCAGCAAAAGGGGCGCCAGCACGCCCCCACACACTGCGCCTGTTTTCCCGTTCATGTCGCACCTCGCCTTCAGCGCACGCTGCCCGGCGCCACAGCGCGCCACGGCAGCGTGCAACTTGTCACGTAGGGATAATAGCCTTGCGGCTGGCGGCAGTAGTACCACATTGGCGCCGTCGGCACCCCGCCCTGCTCGACATACACGGGCGGCGCGACGGGCAGCGGCTGCACCACGACCGTGCGTCCGTACGGATGGCGGTACCACGGGTCGCCGTACCAGCCCGGCCCGTAGCCCCAGCTCGAACCCATCCATATACCCACATGCGAGCGGCCATGGACATGGCCGTGTCCATGATGGCCGTGATGGCCGTGATGGCCGTGAAAGCCGTGTCCGCCGTGCCGGCCATGTCCGCCGGGATCGGCCCAGGCGCTGCCGGCCAGCGCCAGCCCCACCGCCACGGCCAGCCCCCGCATCAGCCAGCGCCGTTTGCTCTCCTTGTCCATGATGCCTCCTGCTGCCTGAAGTGACTTCCTTCATTATTGGCAGGCGGCTGACGCAGGCAAGGCGCTGTAACATTTGCTCACTTTTGATACGCGCAAGATATGGAACCCAGGAAATTTTGATGTCCCCAATGTGAAACAGCCCCGTGGCAGGGGCTGTTTGAGGGTAAAACGCGTTTTATTGCGCCGGCAAGCTTTGCACCGGTGTGGCCGGCGCCAGGATGGGCGGCACGGGCGCGTGGATCGGTGCCGGCGCCTTGACCGCCAGCCAGCCCGTGGCCGGCAGCAACGGCACCAGCAGCAGGGCCACGATATTGATGATCTTGATCAGGGGGTTCACTGCGGGACCGGCCGTGTCCTTGTACGGGTCGCCCACCGTGTCGCCCGTGACGGCCGCCTTGTGCGCATCGGACCCCTTGCCGCCGAAGTGGCCATCCTCGATGTATTTCTTCGCATTGTCCCAGGCGCCGCCGCCCGTGGTCATGGAGATGGCCACGAACAGGCCCGTCACGATGGTCCCCATCAGCAGGCCGCCCAGGGCCGCAGGCCCCAGCAGCATGCCCACGACGATGGGCACCACCACGGGCAACAGCGAGGGCACGATCATTTCACGGATGGCCGATGCCGTCAGCATGTCGACGGCCTTGTCGTATTCGGGCCGCGCCGTGCCTTCCATGATGCCCTTGATGTCGCGGAACTGCCGCCGCACTTCCACCACCACGGCGCCGGCCGCCCGGCCCACGGCTTCCATCGCCATGGCGCCGAACAGATACGGTATCAGGCCGCCGATGAACAGGCCCACGATGACCATGGGGTTCGACAGATCGAAGGTGATGTGCTGGCCCACGGATTCGAGCGCATGCGTGTAGTCGGCAAACAGCACCAGCGCGGCCAGGCCGGCAGAGCCGATGGCATAGCCCTTGGTGACGGCCTTGGTCGTGTTGCCGACGGCGTCGAGCGGATCGGTAATGGCGCGCACGGAGTCGGGCAAGCCCGACATTTCCGCAATGCCGCCCGCGTTGTCCGTGATGGGACCATACGCGTCGAGCGCGACGATGATGCCGGCCATCGACAGCATCGACGTGGCCGCAATGGCGATGCCGTACAGGCCCGCCAATTGATACGAGACGAGGATGGCGACGCAGACGGCCAGCACCGGATACGCGGTGGACTTCATCGACACGCCCAGGCCGGCGATGATGTTGGTGCCGTGGCCCGTCGTCGACGCTTCGGCAATGTGGCGCACGGGCTTGAAATCCGTGCCCGTGTAGTACTCGGTGATGTACACCATCAGCCCCGTAAGGACGATGCCGACGACGGTGGCGCCCAGCATCTTGTAGCGCATGGCGTCATCGGGCCACAGCATCCACGTCACGACGGCAAAGCCGACCAGCGACAGGCCGGCCGCCCACCACAGGCCCGTGTACAGGGCAGACATGATCTTCGCACCCGGCTTGGTCTTGACCATCGAGCAGCCGACGATGGAAGCGAGGATGGACACGGCGCCCAGCAGCAGCGGGTAGATGATGGCCGTGCTGCTCGCCTCGGCCATCAGCAAGGCGCCCAGCAGCATGGTGGCGATCAGGGTCACGACATAGGTCTCGAACAGGTCGGCCGCCATGCCGGCGCAGTCGCCCACGTTGTCGCCCACGTTGTCGGCGATGACGGCCGGGTTGCGCGGATCGTCCTCGGGGATGCCCGCCTCGACCTTGCCCACCAGATCCGCGCCCACGTCGGCGCCCTTGGTGAAGATGCCGCCGCCGAGCCGCGCGAAGATGGAAATGAGCGAGGCGCCGAAGGCCAGGCCGATCAGCGGCTTGATCAAATCATGCTGGGTCAGGCCGGGCGCGCCCGTCGTCACCAGCAGCCAGTAGAACAGGGTCACGCCCAGCAGGCCCAGTCCGACGACCAGCATGCCCGTGATCGCCCCGCCCTTGAAAGCCACGTTCAGCGCCTGGTTGATGCCCAGGGTGGCCGCCTGCGCCGTGCGCACATTGGCCCGCACCGAGACATTCATGCCGATGAAGCCGCAGGCGCCCGACAGCACGGCGCCGATCAAAAAGCCCAGCGCCGTGTGCAGGCCAAGCAGCAGATAGATGGCGATCAGGAGCACCATGCCGACGATGGCGATGGTGCGGTACTGGCGCGCCAGATAGGCGGCCGCGCCCTGCTGGATGGCCAGCGCGATTTCCTGCATGCGCGCGTTGCCTGGATCCTGCCTCAGAATCCAGCTGCGCGACACCAAACCATAAATGACTGCGACCACGCCGCAGGCTACCGCAAACCACAAACTGGCTGCCATATCGTCCCCTTCTGTTTTTATCCGACGTCATTGCCAACAGCTGCAGACCGCACCGGGTAGGCACGCGCAGCCAGGAAAACACGACCTGCAAAAAAAACTGAACCACGAAAACGATACGGCGCCCGCCTGAAGCGCGGGCACAAAAAAGCGGACACTCAGGTCCGCTTTTCAAACACTGCTTATTCCGCCAGGGCGGCAAATGCGCTGTCGCGGATTTGCTCGACCGGACCGACGCCGGCGATGCGGCGGTATTTCGGCGCGCCTGGCAGGCCGGACTTGGCCCAGTCATTGTAGTAACCGAGCAAGACCTTGGTCTGGTTGTGGTACACGTCCAGGCGCTTCTTGACGGTTTCCGCCTTGTCGTCGTCGCGCTGGATCAGCGGCTCGCCCGTGATGTCGTCAATGCCGTCGACCTTGGGCGGATTGAATTTGACGTGGTACACGCGCCCCGAACCCGGGTGGCTGCGGCGGCCGTCCATGCGCTCGATGATCGACGCGTCAGGCACGTCGATTTCCAGCACGTAGTCGACATTGATGCCGGCATCTTTCATGGCGTCCGCTTGCGCGATGGTGCGCGGGAAGCCGTCGAACAGGTAGCCATTGGCGCAATCGGCTTCCTGCAGGCGGTTCTTGACCAGGCCGATCATGATGTCGTCCGACACGAGGCCGCCCGCATCCATGACTTTTTTCGCTGCCAGGCCCAGTTCCGTGCCTTCCTTGATCGCCGCGCGCAGCATGTCGCCCGTGGAGATTTGTGGAATATTGTATTTTTCTTTGATGAAGTTAGCTTGGGTGCCCTTGCCGGCACCGGGTGCTCCTAAAAGTATCAGACGCATTGAAAAGTTCCTAAAAAACAGATTTTGGATGGTGGTATGTGTAATTATTTTTAGATGATGTTGCTATGGCTATCTTTCCCTACGAAACTTACCACAAAAAATCCCTGGAACGCCAGTTTGCTGTCGATTTGCTATGCCCTGATTGATCAAAGCCAGCAATTATCGAAGCGGACGTTTCAAAATGTGGTTTTTACTGTAGGCGCGCAAAACTTTATTTGCACGCCTGCCGTTTTGCGGGTAGCGCTTACAGGGCGCCGTAGTGGGCTTGCACCCTGGCAAGATCTTCCGGCGTGTCGACACCGGCGGCCGGCGCCGAGTCCGTGACATGCACAGCGATGGCGTAGCCATGCCACAAGACGCGCAACTGCTCCAGCGCCTCGATCGCTTCCAGCGGCGACGCGGACAGGCCGGGATACGTTTGCAGGAACGCATTGCTATAGGCATACAGACCGATATGGCGCAGCGGCACGTAGCCGGCCGGCAAGCTGTCTTTCGACTGCGCGAAGCCGTCGCGGTGCCACGGAATCGTCGCGCGCGAGAAATACAAGGCGCGGCCATTTTTATCCAGCACGACCTTGACCACGTTCGGGTTGAACGCATCGGCCACGTCGTGCAGCGGATG
Organism: Janthinobacterium sp. Ant5-2-1; assembly: GCF_001445815.1. Classification (NCBI taxonomy): domain Bacteria; kingdom Pseudomonadati; phylum Pseudomonadota; class Betaproteobacteria; order Burkholderiales; family Oxalobacteraceae; genus Janthinobacterium; species Janthinobacterium sp. Ant5-2-1. The sequence goes on from NZ_LNCE01000067.1 coordinate 19,526, forward strand.
GGCGCACGTGGCCATGGGGACGGCGGCGCTGATCTGCGCCGCGCAGGCGGCCAGCAGGGCCGGGTCGATCAGCGGCTCGTCGCCCTGCAGGTTGACGACGACGGCGTCCGGCGGCAGCTCGAGCGTGCGCGCCACTTCGGCGATGCGGTCCGTGCCCGACGGATGCTCGCTGCGCGTCATGCACACTTCCACGCCATGCGCGGCGCAGGCGGCGCGAATGGATTCATGGTCGGTGGCGACGATCACGCGCGCGGCGCCCGACAGGGCTGCCTGCTCGGCCACGCGCACCACCATGGGTTTGCCGCCCAGGTCGGCCAGCGGCTTGCCCGGCAGGCGCGTCGAGGCCAGGCGGGCCGGGATGATGACGATGAACGCCATCGTTATTCCACTGCGTCTTGCAGGGTGCGCGCTTCGTCCGCCCACATGATGGGGATGCCATCGCGGATAGGATAGGCGAGGCGGTCGGCGCGGCAAATCAGTTCCTGCGCCTTCTTATCGTGTTCAAGCGGGCCCTTGCAAACAGGGCAGACCAGGATATCAAGCAGTCGAGCGTCCACGACATTTCTCCACAATTTGTTGGGCCAGCGCGCTATCGATGCGCGCACTGACGGGGACGACCCACAGTCTCGGGTCGTCTTTGAGATATTCAATTTGCGCACATTTTACTGCATCCTTCTCGGTGATCAAGATCACATCCGTGTCGAGCGCCGCAAATGGCTGGTCGAGAAAGTCGTGATGGTCGGGCAAGGGCAGTTCCGTGAAGTCCAATCCGGTGCCGCGCAGCATGGCAAAGAAACGCTGGGGGTTGCCGATGCCGGCCGCCGCCACGATGCGCTGGCCGCTGGCCGCCAGGGTTGCAAGCGCCACGCTTTCGTCCCGGTTCACCAGGCGTTCGGCCACGCCGCCGGCCAGCAGCATTTGCGCCACCAGCCCACCCTGCGGCGCGACCCTGGCCACCAGTGCCGGCGCCAGCTCGGGCGCATTGATCACCGTCACGTCGCGCCGGCGCCGCGGCGATTCGCGCAGCGGGCCCGCCGGCAGCAACCAGCCATTGCCCGCGCCGCGGCCGTCGAACAGCACGATTTCCACGTCGCGCCGCAAGGCGTAATGCTGCAAGCCGTCGTCCGTGACCAGCACGTCGACGTCGGGGTGCGCGGCCAGCAGGGCCCGGCCCGCTTGCGCGCGGTCGCGCCCCACCACCACGGGGCAGCCGCCGCGCTGGAAGATCAGCAGCGGCTCGTCGCCCACCTGCTGCGGCGTGGAAGTGGCGGTGACGGCGCGCGGCAGCCGGTCGGCGCTGCCATGGCCGCGCGAAATGACACCAGGGCGCATGCCCGCGTCGCGCAAGGCTTGCACCAGCCAGATCGTCAGCGGCGTCTTGCCCGTGCCGCCGATAAAAATATTGCCGACGACGACGACGGGCACGGGCAGGCGTTCGGATTTGATGATGCTTGCCCGGTACAGGCCGCGCCGCGCGGCGCTCAGGGCGCCAAACAGCAGGGACACGGGCCACAGCGCGCACGCCAGCGGGCCGCGCGTCAGCCAGGCGCGGGTCAATGTGGTTTCAAGCTTGGCGGGGGAGGATGTAGGCATGGAGGATGACGTAAAAATGGGGTAGGTCGGATTAGCCGCGCTGCCAGGCGCTGCGTAATCCGACATGCTCGGCGGCGGCTTTGTCGGCTTACGCCGTGCCGGCTAAGCCGACCTACTTGCCACCCGCCTGCGCCGCGAACGTCAGCTTTTCATAGCCGGCCAGGCGCGCCGCTTCCATGACGTGGATGACCATCTGGTGCATGGCGAACTGGTCGGCGTTGACCACGACCACGGGCGTCTGCGCCGGGACCTTGCCGCCATTGGCTGCCTTTGCCGCGTTTTGCAGGGCGTCGGCCAGGCCGGCCACGTCGCGGAACGAGACGGGCTCGCGGTTGACCGTGTAGTTGCCCTTGGCGTCGATGGTGACGTCGATCTGCTGCGGCTTCTCTTTCGCCTGCTCGGCGTCGGCCGTCGGCAAGGTGATCTGCAGCTCCGTAAACTTGCTGTAGGTGGTGCTGACCATGAGGAAGATCAGGATCACCAGCAGCACGTCGATGAACGGGATCAGGTTGATTTCGGGGTCTTCACGCCCCTTGCCTTTGCGGAAATTCATTTGCGGCCACTGTGGACGATGTCGACGAACTTGACGGCTTGCTGCTCCATGTCAATGACGAAGCTGTCGACGAGGGCGCGGAAGTGGCGGTAGAAGACGAGGGTCGGCATGGCGATGGCCAGGCCGAAGCCCGTGTTATACAGGGCCACCGAAATACCGTGGGCCAGTTGTGCGGGATTCGAGCCGCTGGCGTTTTGCGAACCGAAGATTTCAATCATGCCCACCACCGTGCCGAACAGACCCATCAGCGGCGCCAGGGTGGCGATGGTGCCCAAGGTCGTCAGGAAACGTTCCAGCGTGTGGGCCACGCCGCTGCCCGCCTCTTCGATCGATTCCTTCATCACCTCGCGCGGCGCGTCGACGTTGCGCAGGGCGGCGGCCAGCACCACGCCCAGCGGCGAATTGCCTTCCAGCTTGGCCACCGTGTCCGGTGTGATCTTGCCGCTGCGATACACCTGCACCACTTCATCGAACAGCTTGCGGGGCAGGATCTTGGCGCGGCGCAAATACAGCAGGCGCTCGATGATCAGGGCCAGGGCGACGATGGAAGCGATCAACAACAGCCAGATGGGCCAGCCAGCGGCTTGAAATATAGCGAGCAAAAGAAACTCCTGGTAAAGGGAAGGCGATGGAGCGCCAGAACAGCCTGTATTGTACCGAGCGCCGAAGTCCGATTCTACGTGCGCGCAGGAATGGCGCAATGTAGCGCGTTGCCGCGCCGGCGGCAAGTGGCGCCTGCATGGTACTTGTCCCCAGCGTGCGGCAAGCGCCCCCCTCCCGGCGCACAGTTTTGCACACTTTGTGTGGATAAGATTGTGAGCAAGCATGAAGTCCAGCATGCAAGCCATTGATTTACATGGAAATTATCACGCTGCGCAAAATACAGGCATAGCAGCTTATCGACAGCAGTCAATGTCAATAAATTAACACTTGAAGAGTTCTGCACATTTACTGTGGACAAGATTGTGCGCAAAGCCGAGGAATGTAATCAAGTCATTGATTTGAAAGGAAATTAAATCGATGCGCAAAAAAGTGGCAGCCGACGTGCAATCGGCGGCAGATAAGCCATCAAAGTTCTGCACACAATCTGTGGACAAGATTGTGCGCAAGCTCAAAGATAGACGCTAAGTACATTGATTTATATCGTTTTTATTGCCATGCATAAAAATGTGGCAGAGGCCGGAAAGCAGGGTTTTCCACGTCCGATTTCACTTCCAAACGGCAGTTTTCCACCGCCAGCGCAGTTCCACACATAAAGTGTGGATAAGATTGTGAGCAAGCCGATTGACTCCATGCAAGAGCATTGATTTTAAAGGGATTTTTTTCTCTGCTGAAAAATAAGGCAGCAATTCGGCATGTTCACGCGGTGGAAAACCCGGACAAGCCACGAAACGGTTTATGCAGTTTTGCACACATTCTGTGGATAAGATTGTGAGCAAGGGGCGCGGTGCGATGCTATACCCTTGATTTATATAGCTATTTTTATGCTGCGCAAAATTCAGGCAAGCCATACCATGGGCCTTCCAGTGGATAAATCCGGCGCCGCGCCAGAGTTCTGCACATTTTTTGTGGATAAGATTGTGCGCAAGGCCATGCATGGCATACTAAGCGTTTGATTCATAGGCACTTTATTTCCGTGCGCAAAAATGTAGCAAGGCATTTTTATCGCTCAATCCGGGCCAGCCCGGTCATGTTTTTCCAAGGCAAAAAGTTCCGCACACTTTCTGTGGATAACTTTGTGCGTAAGTGGCAGGGGCCACACTGATGTGCTTGATATTAAAGGTTTTTTTCTCTGTGCACGCAAATCAGGCATACGGGAATTCGTCATGAAATCAATTACTTAGAAATAGAACTTGTTGTTTTGCGCGATATATGACATAAGCATGACCTCGCCGATAATATGTGGACAGTTCCCTTCCCGCTCCCAGCTTTATGATGACCGACAACCCGACTGACAGCGGCTTTGCCGCCCCACCCGTGCTGACCGTCAGCGCCCTGAACCAGGCCGTCGCGCGCCTGCTTGAGCGCTCGTTCCCCCTTACCTGGATCGCCGGCGAGATTTCCAACTTCACGCGCGCCGCTTCCGGCCACTGGTACTTCACCCTGAAGGACGATGGCGCCCAAGTGCGCGCCGTGATGTTCCGCGGCCGCGCCCAGTACGCGGGCTTCACGCCGCGCGAAGGCGACAAGGTTGAAGTGCGCGCCCTCGTCACCCTGTACGGCGCGCGCGGCGATTACCAGATCAACGTGGAAGCCATTCGCCGCGCCGGCGTGGGCGCCCTGTACGAAGCGTTCCAGCGCCTGAAGGAAAAGCTGGCCGCGCAGGGACTCTTCGACCAGGAGCGCAAGCGCGCCATCCCCATGTTCGCGCGCAGCATCGGCATCGTCACCAGCCCGCAAGCGGCCGCCCTGCGCGACGTGCTGATCGCGCTCAAGCGCCGCGCACCGCACGTCAACATCATCCTGTATCCCACGCCCGTGCAGGGCCAGCAGGCGCCGGAAAAAATCGCGCACGCCATCCGCACGGCATCAGCAAGGGCCGAGTGCGACGTGCTGCTCGTGTGCCGTGGCGGCGGCAGCATCGAGGATCTGTGGTCGTTCAACGATGAAGCCGTCGCTCATGCGATTGCCGACTGTTCCATGCCCGTGATCAGCGGCGTGGGACACGAGACGGATTTCACCATCGCCGACTTCGCGGCCGACCTGCGCGCGGCCACGCCGACGGCGGCGGCCGAACTGGCGGCCACGCCGCGCGCCGACTGGATGGCTTCCCTGCGCGCCGATGCGGCCGATTTGCGCCGTGCCATGCGCCGCAGCCTCGACGACGCGGCGCAAACCCTGGACCGCCACAGCCGCCGCCTGCTCAACCCGAAGGCGCAGCTGCAGCAGCAGCGCTTGCAGTTGCTGGCCCTGTCGACGGCCATGACGCATGCGGCGCGCGCGCCCGTGAACCAGTCGCAGTACGCGCTGGAACGTCTGCGCTCGCGCTGGGCCAACTTGCGGCCCGACGTCACGGCAGCGCGCGCGCAACTGCTGGAAGCCCAGCGGCGCAGCGGCGCGGCCATGGCGCAGCAGCTGGGCCAGCGGCGCCACCGCCTCGACGGCCTGGCGGCGCAGCTGGAACTGCTCAATCCCCAGCGCACCCTGGAGCGCGGCTACGCGATACTGCGCGATGAAAAAGGGAATATCGTGCGCTCGCCGGCGCAGCTGCAGGCGCGCCAGAACGTCAATGTACGCCTGGCCGAAGGCAGCGCGCAGGTCGGCATCGCCAGCGTGCAGGCGACGTTAGAGTAAAAAAGGCCGGGGAAGAACCCCGGCCCAACACCTTCCCTACTGAGTGGACTGCTACCGCAACTGCTCTTTCACACTGCCTGATTAAAACTTCATCGACACGCGCGCGCCAAACGTGCGCGGCGCGTTGTAGAAAGCGCCGTAGATCTGCTGCGTGGGCTGGCATGGCATGCCGACGTCCGTGCAGATTTCATTGACGTCGAGTTTGACGGCCTTGTCGGTGGCGTTCTGCACGAACGCTTCCACCGTGTAGGCCTTGTTGGCCGGCTGGAAGCGCAGGCTCAGGTCCAGGGTCGTGTAGGCTTCCTGGCGCTTGACGCCGGCGTGGCCCGGCACGTCGCCGTTGAACGCGCCCGCCCCCACATACGACATGGTTTCATAGTGCACCGAAGCGCGCGGCGTGATCTGGCCGCCGGCGACATTGAAATCATGCTCGTACTGCACGGTCGTGGAAAACTTCGGCGCATGCTTCATGGTACTGCCGCCCACGTTCACCAATGGCGCCGTCGAACCGCAAGACTGGCCATTCGCACGCGCCGCATCGACGTCGCACGACATGAAGTCGTCATACACGGCTTTCAACCAGGTGGCGTTGCCCGTCAGGCGGTCAACCTTCGTTGGCCGCCACACCCATTCCGCTTCCAGGCCCTTGACGGTGGCGCCGGCCGCATTGAAGTTGGCCAGCACGCTGTTGACCACCTGCGATTCCAGCTTATCCTTGTACTTCATCAGGAAGGCGTCGAGGTTCAGGGTCAGTTCGCGGTTCAGCAAGTCCGACTTGAAGCCGATTTCATAGCTGGTCAGCTTTTCCGGCTTGGTGGTGGCGCCGCCGTCGCCGATGGCCGGCGAATGGAAGCCCGTCGTCACGGAACCGAACAGCAGAATGTCCGGGCGCAGCTTGTACTCGATGCGGCCCAGCCAGGTGGCCTGGCCGTATTTCAGGTCGGCCGTATTGTCGCCTGGCGCACTGCCGCAGGTGGCGGCCGTGATGGCGCCGCCCGGGCCGATATTGTGCGTGTTGGCCAGGCCCGTGCCCGGCGTGACAAGCTGGCGCAGCTGGTCCGCAGTGAGGACCGTGGTGCCCAGCGGCGTGTTCGCGGGCCAGTTCGGGCACGCCCAGTTCTTGCCGCCGACGTCGAATTTATGGTCTTTCGTGTAGCGCGCGCCGGCCGTCAGCTTGATCTGGTCCGTCACTTGCTGGCTGACCTGGCCGAACACGGCCTTCGACTTCAGTTGGCGGTCGCCCTGGATGAAGGACATCGACGAGGCATACTGACCCACGGTCGGCTGCACGAAGATCACGGCGCCGTTGGCGATATCCTGCTGCACGGCCGCCTGCGAAATCTGGCTGCGGTCGATGTCGAAGCGCACCTTGTTCTTTTCATTGAACAGGAACAGGCCGGCCACCCACTGGAACGGCGCGTCGTCGTCCGAGCGCGCCTGCAGCTCGTGCGAATAGCTGTCGAACTGCGCCCAGTCCGTGCGGTTTTCCGACTTGAAGCCGGGGAACAGGCCCGCATCCGAGTCGTTGCTGTTCTGGCGCTTGTAGCGGCTCCAGCTGCCCAGGTACGTGAAGTCCAGCGCATCGGTCGGCTTGTAATTGAGCTTGCCCTTGTAGGTCAGAATGGACTGGTCCAGGGTGCCCGGCGTGTCGATCAGGGCCGAGCGCAGCTTCTCGCCCCGTTTCGGTTCAGCCGCCAGGTAGACGTTGCCGGCGCCCTGGTCGAGGAAGTAGTCGGCGATGAAGGTGCCGCGCAGCTGCGGCGTGAACTTCCACAGCAGCGAGGCGCGCACGCCCATCTGGTCGCCGGCGCCATACTTCGCCGTGCCCGGCATGACGTTCGAGCCGCGGCGGAAGTCCACCGTGCCGTCGTGGCTATCCTTGATGGCGGCGATGCGCAGCGCCACGTCGTCGGAAAACGGGATATTGATCATGCCCTGCGTCTGCAGGTGGCGCTTGTCGCCCACAGTGATGCCGGCCGAGCCCATGAACTTGGCCGTGCTTGGCGCGGCGGAGACGAGGTTGACGGCGCCGGCCGTCGAATTGCGGCCGTTCAGGGTGCCCTGCGGTCCACGCGCCACCTCGACGTGCGACAGGTCATACATCAGCGCCGTGGCGCCCTGCGGACGCGGCGAATACACGCCGTCGACATAAAAGGCGACGGCCGGGTCGCCCAGCTCCGTGTGGTTGGCCGAACCGACGCCGCGCATGTAGACGTGCACGCCGCCCGAGTCGCCATGCTGCTCGACGACGAGGCTGGGCACCATGGTGGCCAGCGATGCCAGATCCTTGACCTGGTTGTTTTGCAGGGTATCCTGGTTGAAGGCGGTGACGGCCAGCGGCGTCTCCTGCACGAAGGTATTGCGGCGCGTGGCCGTGACGACGATGCGGTCCATCTGCTCGGCGGCCGGCTTTGCCGCGTCGGTGGCTGCAGCCTCCTGGGCCATGGCGGCGCCGCTGCCCAGCAAGATGAACTGGGCGAATGTCGCATGCGCCAGGCTGAGGGCGATGGTGTTGCGTTTGAGCTGTTGCATTGTTGTTGTCTCCTGTACCGCTGGTTGATTGATGATCACATAGCTCTTTGGCTATTGCTGCACATTTTTGGGGTGTCAATCTGAAGTCATGTCGCCTCCGTGCGGGGTCAATGGGTAGCCACGGCGCGCCCGGCCGTGTCGAATAGAAAGGCATGGCCTTCTTCCGGTGCAAAGCCGATGGCGCTGCCCTGCGCCAGACTGTGGCGCGCCTCGCCATGCAGCTTGATGGCCACCGCGTGCGAGCCGCCGTCGATGCGTCCGTCGAGCATCGCGTGGATGATTTGCGCGTCGCCCAGCTGCTCGATCAGGGTCACCGTGGCGCCATAGCCTTCGTGGCGCGGCACCAGGCGCAGGTGTTCGGGACGTATGCCGACCAGCATGCCCGCCTCGCCGCCAAGCTGGCTGGCCAGTGCGGGGACGGCGCCGCACGGCAAGAAGTTCATGCGCAGCGCGCCGATGAAGCCGGCCACGAACTTGCTGGCCGGATGGCGGTACAGGTCCAGCGGCGCCCCCACCTGCTCCAGGTGGCCGCCGTGGAAGACGGCGACCCGGTCACCGAGGGTCATGGCTTCGACCTGGTCGTGGGTCACGTAGATCATCGTCGTGCCCAGTTCCTGGTGCAGCTTGGCCAGCTCGATGCGCGTCTGCACGCGCAGCGAGGCGTCAAGGTTGGACAGCGGCTCGTCAAACAGGAACACCTTGGGCTGGCGCACAATGGAACGGCCGATGGCCACGCGCTGGCGTTCGCCGCCCGACAGGGCCTTGGGTTTGCGCTCGAGCAGGTGCGTGATCTGCAAAATCTCGGCCACCTTGCCGACAGCCGCGCGCACTTCCGCTTCCCCCTTGCCGGCCAATTTGAGGGCAAAACCCATGTTGTCGCGCGCCGTCATGTGCGGATACAGGGCGTAGCTCTGGAAGACCATGGCGATGCCCCGCTCGGCCGGCGCCACGTCGTTGGCCAGCAGGTCGCCGATGCGCAGCTGGCCCGCGCTGATGTCTTCCAGCCCCGCGATCATGCGCAGCAGGGTCGACTTGCCGCAGCCGGACGGCCCGACAAAAACCATGAATTCGCCGTCATGGATATCGAGGTCCAGCCCCTTGACGATTTCCGGGCCGTCGCCGTAGGTCTTGCGGATGCCGCGCAGGGAAATGGCGGCCATGTCAGTGCTCCTCGACCAGGACGGCGGCGTGGGATGCGCGCTGCGCGGCGATGAAGTCGCGGTACCACAGGGCGCTGTCCTTGAAGCTGCGCTGCTGCGTGGCGTAATCGACGTAGACCATGCCGAAGCGCTTGGCGTAGCCCGAGTTCCACTCGAAGTTATCCATCAGGCTCCAGTAGAAATAGCCGCGCACGTCGATGCCCTGCGCGATCACGGCGCGCAAAGCGTCCAGGTGCAGCTGCACGTACTCGATGCGCGGCGCGTCGTGGATCTTGCCGTCGACGGGCTTGTCGGCCACGGCCATGCCGTTTTCCGTGATGTAGACGGGCGGCAATCGGTATTCGCGGTGCAGGCCGACCAGCAGTTCCGTCAAGCCTTGCGGATAGGTTTCCCAGCCCATGTCGTTGACACCGAGCTTGCACTCGGGCTTGCGCGGCGGCGTCTCGGCGCTCATGAAAGCGCGCGTGTAATAGTTCACGCCGAGGAAATCGATGGGCTGCTTGATATCTATGAAATCGTTTTCAAAGATGGATAAAGCAGAAGCGTCGACGTGTTTCAGGGCCAGGGCCGGGTAGCGGCCCTTGAAGATGGCGTCCATATACCACTGCACCGAGCGCGCATATTCGAGTTCGGCCAGCTCGCGGTCCTGGGCGCTGTCCGTGGCCGGCGTGGCCGTCCATTGATTGAGCACGATGCCCAGTTTCGCGGGCGGATTAACGGCGCGCATCGCCTGCATGGCCAGGCCGTGCGACAGCAGCAGATGGTGCGACACTTGCACGGCGGCGGCCGGGTCGGCCATGCCGGGGGCGAACTGGCCCGTGCCGTGGCCCAGCACGGCCGTGCACCACGGTTCGTTATGGGTGGCGATGCTGGCCACCTTGTGGCCGAAGCGGCGCGCCACCTCGGCCGCGTAGGCGGCAAAGTGGTAGCAGGTGGCGCGATTGAGCCAGCCGCCCTCGTCCTGCAAGGCTTGCGGCAAGTCCCAGTGGTACAGGGTCAGATGCGCATCGAGTCCCTTGGCGGCCAGAGCGTCGAGCAGGCGCCCATAGAAATCGAAGCCGGCCTCGTTCCAGGCGCCGGAACCCGTGGGCTGCACCCGCGACCAGGACATGGAAAAGCGGTAGGCGTTCACGCCCAGGCTGGCGATCAGCTCCACGTCTTCCGCGTAGCGGTGGTAATGGTCGCAGGCCACGTCGCCATTGCTGCCGTCGATGATCTTGCCGTCCGTATGGCTGAAGGTATCCCAGATGGAGGGGCCCCGGCCGTCGATGGCGGCGGCGCCCTCGATCTGGTAGGCGCTGGTGGCCACGCCCCAGGTGAAGGTGGCGGGGAAATTGGTGTCAATGTCGTCGTTATGCATGGTGGTCATGTCAGTGTGAGTGGATTAAAAGAGTGCTAGCCTTTGACGGCGCCTTGCGTCAGGCCCTCGATCAGGCGCTTCGAGGCGACAAAAAACATCAGCAGCAACGGCAGCACGGCGATGGCGGCGCCCGTCATCAGCGCGCCCCACTCCGTGTTGTTGGGCGCCTGCATGCTGCGCAGGGCCAGCGGGATCGTATAGTTTTCGACCGAGCGCATGACGACCAGCGGCGTGATGAAATTGTTCCACGAGTTGATGAAGGTGATCAGGCCCAGGGTGCCCATGGCGGGGCCGATCAGCGGCAGCACGACCCGCCCGTAGATGGCGAA
>NZ_LNCE01000068.1:0-73223 GCF_001445815.1 Janthinobacterium sp. Ant5-2-1
GGGTTCCCCCCGCCACAAGGCCCGTTCGATGATGCGCGCCAGGTCGTCGGCATGAATATGGTTGGTGTACACGTCGTCATCCGCGGCCAGGGCTGGCGTGCCTTCGCGCAAGCGCTTCAAGGGCAGGCGGTCGTCCGCATAGATGCCGGGCACGCGCAGGATGGCCACCTTGGCGCCGCGGCGCGCGCTCCAGCCGCGCAGAACCTGCTCAGCGTCCACGCGCCGCTTCGCCCGCGCATTCGCCGGCGCCGTCGGTCGCGTTTCATCGACCCAGGCGCCAGCGCAATCGCCATATACGCCGCTGGTGCTCACATACACCATGCGTGCATGCTCGGGTAAAATGGCGGCCAGATTGCGCGTGCGCCGGTCCAGCAAGCCCGACGACAGGGGCGGCGCCAGGTGCACGATCCTCGACGCCAGTCCCGCCAGCCGTTTCAGGCTGGCGCGGTCGTCGAGGTTGGCCACGATGGGCACGGCGCCGGCTTCCCGCAACTGCGCGCAGCGCGCCGGCTGGCTGGTGACGGCAAAGACGCGAAAGCGCGCGCGCAGCAGGGGCAGCAGCCGCATGCCAACGTCGCCGCAACCGAGGATCAGCAAGCGCGGCAAGCCTGACGGCTTGCGCAAAGAGTGCATTAACATATTTTTCATCTCAAGGATTGTATGACTTTTCAAGTTACTGTTCAGCCCAGCGACCACCAGTTCAGCTGCGAAGCGGACGAAACCGTGCTGGCGGCGGCGATACGCGCCGGCGTGGGCTTGCCGTATGGCTGTAAAAATGGCGCCTGCGGTTCCTGCAAGGGCAAAGTGGTTTCCGGCACCGTCCAGCACAAGGCGCACCAGCAGCGCGCCCTGCCGCCGGAAGAGGAAGCGGCCGGCTTTTCCCTGTTCTGCTGCGCCACCACGAACGCCGACCTCGTCATCGAAGCGCGCGAAGTGGCGGGCAGCAGCGACTACCCGATCAAGAAAATGCCGTCGCGCGTGACCACCATCGAGAAAGTCGCCCCCGACGTCGTCGTGCTGACCCTGCAGTTGCCGGCCAGCGAGCGCCTCAACTACCGCGCCGGACAGTATATCGAAATCCTGTTGCGCGACAACAAGCGCCGCAGCTACAGCATGGCCAGCGCGCCTGCCGACGGCGGCCCCGTGACTCTGCACATCCGCCACCTGCCGGGCGGCCTGTTCACCGACCAGGTATTTGGCACCATGAAAGAGCGCGACATTCTGCGCTTCGAAGGCCCAATGGGCACCTTCTTCCTGCGCGAAGATTCCGACAAGCCCGTCGTGCTGCTGGCCTCGGGCACGGGCTTTGCCCCGCTGAAAGCCATCGTCGAGCACATGATCAACGAGCGCTCCACGCGCCCGATCACCCTGTACTGGGGCGGCCGCCGTCCGCACGACCTGTATATGGATGCGCTGTGCCGCCAGTGGGCCGCCGACTTGCCGCAGTTCACCTATGTGCCCGTCGTCTCGAACGCCTTGCCCGAAGACGGCTGGAGCGGCCGCACGGGCTTCGTGCACCAGGCCGTCATCGCCGATATTCCGGATATGTCCGCGTATCAGGTGTATGCCTGCGGCGCGCCCGTGATGGTCGACTCGGCCCACCGCGATTTCGTGCAGCTGTGCCAGCTTCCAGCCGACGAGTTTTACGCGGACGCCTTCACCACGGAAGCCGACCTGGCCAAGTAAGCATCCAGACAGCGGGATGCTGCAGGTGCGGCATCCGCTGCCGCCACCCGCCTCATCCCGCCGCTCCCTGGAAAGTGTTCATGTCTTTCGCCATCCTGCGTCACCGCAACTTCGCTTTTTACCTTTCCGCCCGCGTGCTGGGCACAGTGGCCGTGCAGATGCAAAGCGTGGCCATCGGCTGGCAGGTGTACCAGATCACGGGCAGCCTGTTCGACCTGGGCCTGATCGGCCTGGCGCAATTCGCCCCCTTCCTCGTCTTGATTTTGCCGGCCGGCCACGTGGCCGACCGCTACAACCGCCGCAATATTATCGCCTGGTGCCTGGCGGCGCAGCTCGCTTGCGCGCTGGCCCTGCTGGCCTTTACGCTCAGCGGACTCGCCATCGTCTGGCCCGTGTTTGCCGTGCTTGTGCTCTTCGGCAGCGCGCGCGCCTTCATGATGCCGGCCACGCAAGCCGTGCTGGTCAACATGGTGCCCACGCAACACTTCAGCCGTGCCGTCGCGCTCAGCTCGTCGAGTTCGCACGTGGCCATCATCCTGGGGCCCACCCTGGGCGGCTTACTGTATTACTTCGGCCCCAAGGTGGTGTATTTGATCTCGTCCGCGCTGCTGGTCGTGTCCGTCCTGCTGATGCGCGCCACCACGCCCGCGCCGCAAGTGGTCAAGCGCGAACCCGTCAGCTGGCATACCCTGCTCGAAGGCTTGCGCTTCGTCTGGTCGAAACCCATCGTGCTGGGCGCCATTTCGCTCGACCTGTTTGCCGTGCTGTTCGGCGGCGCCACGGCCCTGCTGCCGGCGCTCGCGCACGACGTGCTGCATATCGGCCCCAGCGGCCTGGGCCTGCTGCGCACGGCGCCCGGGGCCGGCGCGGCCCTGTGCTCGATCGCGCTGGCCATCTTCCCCATCACGCGCCGCGTGGGGGCGTGGATGTTCGGCGGCGTGGCCGTCTTCGGCCTGGGCACCTTGGTGCTGGGCAGCACCAGTTATTTCCCGCTGGCGCTGGCGGCGCTGTTCCTGATGGGCGCCGGCGACATGGTCAGCGTCTACATCCGCCACCTGCTGGTGCAGTTCGAGACGCCCGACGAGATCCGCGGCCGGGTCAGCGCCGTGAACGCCGTCTTCATTGGCGCCTCGAACGAGCTGGGTGAATTCGAATCGGGCTTGACGGCCGGCTGGTTCGGCCTGGTGCGCGCCGTGCTCTTCGGCGGCGCCGCCACCCTGGCCGTGACGGGCATCTGGGCCGTGCTGTTCCCCGTGCTGTCGCGCATGGACCGCTTCCCCCACCACGAGAAGGAAACGGCGGCGAAGGCAGCCACCACGGCGGCAACTTAAGCGCTAAGATGCGCTATCCCAACTGATGCATCCTGGCACCATGAAAATCACGCTTCCATTCCGCAGCTTCATCCGCAGCCGCCCCCACCTGAGCATGGCCACGGTCATCGGCGTGGTGGCCGGCCTGCTGCTGCCTTCGTCCTGGCAACAGATGACGCGTTTGCTGACGGCATGGAACGTGGGCGTTTGGTTCTACCTGGCAACGATGTCCTGGATGATGATGCGCGCCAACCATCACAAAGTGAAAGCCATGGCGGCGCGCCAGGACGAGCGGGCGGCCACGGTGCTGTCGGCCCTGTCCGTCGCATCCGTGATGAGCCTGGTGGCCATCGTCTCGCAGCTGTCCTCGATGAAAGACATGGCGCCGGACGAGCGCGCGCTGCATTACGGCCTGACGATACTCACCCTGGTCGGTTCCTGGTTCCTCGTCGGCACCTTGTTCTGCTTCCACTATGCCCACCTGTATTACCAGGCCGATCCCGCGCTGCGCCCATTGAAGTTTCCCGACGACGAGCAAAACCCCGATTACTGGGATTTTCTGTATTTCGCCATCACCATCGCCGTGGCCGTGCAAACGTCGGACGTTTCCGTGCAGACGCGCATGATGCGGCAAATCGTGCTGGGGCAATCCGTGCTGAGCTTTTTCTTCAACCTGGTCGTGCTGGGGCTGTCGATCAATATCGCCGCCGGCCTCATCAATGGCTGAAAAATAATTTCGTATTGGAAACTTGACCTGGCTGAAGGGTTAAGCTCATCTTAATCGTGCGCACCCTCTTGAAATACTGGAAAGAGGAGTAAGATAAGTTCCATGCACAGAGGTCATGTGCATGGGGCAGCAACCAGGCCGCAGCACGCCTGAGATGGGTTTTTTTTGAATTGACAGGAGTAAGCATATGCAAATCAATATTCATACCGACAGCACCATCGCCAACACCGCTGGACTGAACGAACATGTGCAATCCGTACTTGAAAACGCACTGAACCGCTTCCGCGACAACCTGACCCGCATCGAAGTCCACATCAGCGACACGAATGGCCCGAAAGGCGGCGCCGACGATATTCGCTGCGTCATGGAAGCACGCGTTGCTGGCTATCAACCGATCGCCGTGACCGAACAGAACGCCACCGTGCATCAATCCGTTGCCGGCGCCACCGACAAACTGAAACGCGCCATCGATAGCGCCTTGGGCCGCCTGCAAGACAGCAAGCGCCACGCCACCGGCAAAAATGCCGTGATCGATACGGCCGAAGCGGAAGAAACCGCCGAGTAATTCCCCACCTGCAGGATTTCCAGAGACTGAGGCAGCCGTTCAAGGCTGCCTTTGCACATCTGGACCCGCCTTCCCGCGCGACAATATCAATATTAAAACAGCAAGCATTCCGGCGTATTAACACGACAATGAAATAATTGTCGTATTTCTCACAGTAAGTGACATCAAGCAAGCCTTTGCCGTTACAGCCAAGGCCGCTTTACGCTATCATGAAGCTACCGGCCCTCTGCTCGCGCGCGCCGGCTTTTTGAAAGTGTGATTGTGGAACAGATCGGCAACTTTGGCGCTTCAGGCTGCAACATCGGCGATTTACAGCTATTTCGCGATGGAGCGGATAGCCAGACGGCCGCCATGCTGGCGCCCTGCCCCGTCATGCGCCTCGAAGCGGGCGAAGCCATTGCCGACACACAAGGCACCAGCCTGTACATCGTCCTGCGCGGTTCGCTGGCCGTGGCCGCCGACATCCACACGGGCATGGACGACGGCACCGTCAGCAAGGTCTTGCCCGGCGAAAGTGTGGGCGAACAATCGGTGCTCGATGAAGCGAGCAACCTGGCTGCCATTTCCGCCCTGGAAGAAACCGACTTGCTGGTGATCGACGCGGCCGTCGTCTGGGAATTGATCGAGCAATCGAACGGCCTCGCGCGCAACCTGCTGCGGCTGCTGTCCTTCCGCATCCGCGCAGCCAATGCCCTGCTGCGCCGGCGCCAGAAACTGGGCGAGTTCTACCGGCAGCTGTCGATGGTCGACAGCCTGACGGGTTTGTACAACCGGGCCTGGCTCACCGACTTGCTGCCGAACATGATCGTCACGGCCCACGCCAGCGCCTCGCCGCTGTCGCTGGTGATGATCGACCTCGACCATTTCAAGCGTTTCAACGACACGCACGGCCACCAGGCGGGCGACCAGGCGCTGCGCATCGCCGCGCAAGTACTGGGCGCGGCCCTGCGGCCGACGGATTTTGCCGTGCGTTATGGTGGCGAGGAAATGATGGTGATCTTGCCCGATACGAGCGAACATGTGGCCCTGCGGGTGGCCGAACGCTTGTGCGAACGCATGCAGCAAGCCGTCATCTTCGTCGACATGCGCAGCGCGCTGCCGCACATCACGGGTTCCTTCGGCGTGGCCAGCCTGGCGGCCGAACAGGACGACCATGCGCTGATCGCGGCCGCCGACGCGGCGCTCTATCGCGCCAAGGCAAGCGGACGCAACCGCGTAAGCACCTGATAAAAAGCCCATGGCGTCGTTGCATTGCCTCGTCGTACATTCGTACTGCCTTCGGCAATGCGCCTGGCCCTGGACATTTTCTCAGGCGCTTCCGGCGTAATATTGATCAGGCAGCCTTGCTGTCGGCCGGCTTGGCGGCGTCATCCTTCTTGCTGCTGTGCGCGGCGATGAAATCCGCATAGCCTTTCTGCACCAGCTCGTACGTCTTGTCGATATTGCCGGCGATATCGCCTTTCAACACTTTCAAGCCGCCCAGAATGTCGCGCGCTTCCTTGAAGCCTTTTTCCATGCCGCCGCTGATGGTGTCCATGAACTTGGTCAGGGCCGTATCGTCATCCAGGTCGGGATTCTGTTTCTTGAAGGCGTCAAAAAACCCCGTCGACAGCGATACAATGCGGCTCGCCGTCGCTTCGGCGCTATTGTCCTGCGAAGCGGCGTTCTGGATCGCATCTTCGCCGTACTGGCCCTTCAGCGCTTCATTGATGTTGGTGATGGCCGTCTTGTACAGCAGCGCCAGCGGCTCGTTCTCGGAACCGATCGACACGTTCAGCGAGGCCTGCATGATGGACGCGTTCAATTGCAGCTTGGTACGGTCGTTGACGCTCATTTCAGCGTTGACGCCGTCCTTTTGCTGGACTTTATCGTCCTTGCCGGCAACGCCCGTACTGACGGAAGTCACGGAAGGGTTGGAATTGCCGCTTGCGGCGATGGGAATTGACACGATAGACCTCCTTGAACGGGCAATGTATGCCACCATGCGGGAAACGCGATGATGACCATCCTCTCGTGTAGTATCGGCAGGTTTTCAGAAAACTGTAGCAGCGGCGCTCTTTTACCGGCCCGGATAACCAATCAAGTAACCAAGTAATGACCATCAATGACTAACCAGACCTTTCTTTGGCACGATTACGAAACCTTTGGCGCCCAGCCGCGCCGCGACCGCCCGGCCCAGTTCGCCGCCATCCGCACGGATGCCGAACTCAACGAGATCGGCGAGCCGATCATGCTGTATTGCCAGCCTGCTAATGATTTCCTGCCCGACCCGCAATCGTGCCTGATCACGGGCATCACGCCGCAGCAGTGTCTGCAACTGGGCGTGCCCGAGCACCAGTTCGCCGCCACCATCGAAGCGGCCTTTTCGGAACCGGGCACCATCGGCGTGGGCTACAACACCATCCGTTTCGACGATGAAGTCACGCGCTTCCTGTTCTGGCGCAACCTGATCGACCCGTATGCGCGCGAATGGAAAAACCATTGCGGTCGCTGGGATATCCTCGACGTGGTGCGCATGACGCACGCGCTGCGCCCGGAAGGCATTCAATGGCCGAAGCGCGACGATGGCCAGACCAGTTTCAAGCTGGAACACTTGAGCAAGGCCAATGGCCTGGCCCACGAAGCGGCGCACGATGCGCTGTCCGACGTGCGCGCCACCATCGCCCTGGCCCGCCTGATCAAGCAGAAACAGCCGAAACTGTTCGAATTCTGCCTGGCCCTGCACAAAAAGGACCGGGTCGCCAGCGAAATGGGCATGCACCTGACCGCCGGCGAGCGCCAGCCTTTCCTGCACGTGTCCGGCATGTTCCCCGCCGAACGGGGCTGCGTGGGCGTCGTCTGGCCGCTGGCCACGCACCCGAGCAACAAGAACGAGATCCTCGTCTGGGATTGCGCCTACGACCCGCGTGAACTGTTCGAGCTGGACGCCGACACCATCCGCACGCGGCTGTTCACGCGCAAGGACGCCATGCCCGAAGGCATGACGCGCCTGCCCGTGAAGAGCGTGCACCTGAACAAGTCGCCCATGCTCGTCGGCAACCTGAAAACCCTGTCGCCGGCCATGGCCGCGCAATGGGGCATCGACGTGGACGCGGCGAAGGTCAACGCGCAATTCGCCGCCACGGCACCAAACATGGATGCGATCTGGGCCGAAGTGTTCCAGCGCCCGGGCGCGAATGCCGCGCTGGACGTGGATGAGGATTTGTACAACGGTTTCGTCAGCAACGATGACCGCCGCCTGCTCGAATCCTTGCGCCGCGAAACGCCGGCCAAGCTGGCCACGGCCCGCCCCTCGTTTGCCGACGAACGCCTGCAGGAACTGCTGTTCCGCTACCGCGCCCGCAATTTCCCGCAAACGCTGAGCGAAGCGGAAAGCCTGCGCTGGGAACAGCACCGCGCCGCCCGCCTGTTCGACGGCGACGGCGGCGCCCGCACCATCGAGATGCTGTTTACGGAAATCGACGTGCTGTCGGAATCCGTGGATGAGCGGGGAGAGGAAATTCTGGGAGAACTCTACGATTACGCGGAGATCGTCGCCCCGCAACGCGATTAAAATCCGGGGTCAGACCCGACGGGACTCGGCGTCCCCGTCTGACCCCAGCACTTAAGGTGTTGGGGTTTTATGCAGAACGGTGCGCATTGATCGCATCGCGCGTTTCAATGGCCACGCGGCGCGCTGCGTCGGCCCAGTCTTCGCCGTCCTGCGGCTTGGCGTAGATGATGGCGCGCGACGAGCTGATCATCATGCCCATGCCGTTCGCCGTCTGGCCCGCGCCAACTGTCGCGGCGATGTCGCCGCCCTGGGCGCCGATGCCGGGTACCAGCAGCGGCATGTCGCCGACGATGGCGCGCACTTGCGCCAGTTCTTCAGGAAAGGTGGCGCCGACGACGAGCGCGCACTGGCCATTCTTGTTCCATTTGTCGGCCACCAGGCGCGCCACGCGCTGGTACAGCGGTTCGCCGTCCGTATTCAGGAATTGCAGGTCCGAGCCGCCCGGGTTCGAGGTGCGGCACAGGATGATCACGCCGCGGTCTTTCCACGCCAGGTAGGGGTCGAGCGAATCCTCGCCCATGTAGGGATTCACGGTGACGGCGTCGGCGCCGTAGCGTTCGAACGCTTCGCGCGCGTATTGTGTGGCGGTCGCGCCGATGTCGCCCCGTTTCGCGTCGAGGATCAGCGGGATGTGCGGGTAGTTTTCACGCACGTAACGGCAGATGTCTTCCAGCTGCTTTTCCGCGCCCAGCGCGGCAAAATAGGCGATCTGAGGCTTGAAGGCGCAGGCCAGGTCGGCCGTGGCGTCGATGATGCGCGTGCAAAAGGTGGTGATTCCATCAGGCAAGTCGCGCAGTTCGGCCGGCAGTTTCGCCAGGTCCGGGTCCAGGCCCACGCACAGCAGGGAATTATTGGCCGTCCACGCGGCGGATAATTTATTGATGAAATTCACGGCACACCTTCTCTATATTCAGTTGCAAACCCCGTATTGTAACGCGGCGTGGACCTGGGAAGGCAGCCAGGGGCGGCGGCCAGCGCTTATTAAACCGACATTGCGGGCCGTTTCAGGTATATTTGCCTCACCTCCCTTACTCAGCACGGAACCCATCATGCAAATCACCAATCAATTCACCAAATGGCTGCGCCTGGCGCTGAGCGTCACCGTCCTGGCCGGCATCCTGACGGGCTGCGGCTACAACGACTTCCAGAGCAAGGATGAAGCCACCAAGGCCGCCTGGGGCGAAGTGGTCAACCAGTACCAGCGCCGCGCCGACCTGATTCCCAACCTGGTCAACACCGTCAAGGGCTATGCCACGCACGAGCGCGAAACACTGGAAGCGGTGACCAAGGCGCGCGCCGCCGCCACCAGTTTCCAGATCACGCCCGAAGTGCTGAACGACCCCGCCGCCTTCGAGAAATTCCAGCAAGTGCAGGGCCAACTGTCGTCGGCCCTGTCGCGCCTGATGGTGGTGTCCGAGAAATATCCTGACCTGAAAGCCGATACGAGCTTCCGCGATTTGCAGTCGCAGCTGGAAGGCACGGAAAACCGCATCACCGTGGCGCGCCAACGCTACATCGTTGCCGTACAAGATTACAACGTGCATGCGCGCAGCTTCCCGAACAACCTGACGGCCATGGTCTTCGGCTACAAGGTCAAGCCATCGTTCACGGTGGAAAACGAAAAAGCCATCTCGACCGCACCGACCGTCAACTTTGGCAAATAAGATGAAAGCCTGGTCTTATCTGGCGGCGCTGGCGACGGCGCTGCTGCTGTGCACCAGCCTGCCCGCCAGCGCGCAGGATCTTGTGCCCGTGCCGCCGCTGGCGGCGCGCGTGACGGACAACGCCGGCATGCTCGACGCCAAGCAAAAGGCGGCGCTGGAAGGCGTGCTGGCCGATTACGAAGCCAAGACGGGCAGCCAGATCGCCGTGCTGCTGGTCAAGAGCACGGAACCGGAAGCCATCGAGCAGTACAGCATCCGCGTGACGGATGCCTGGAAGCTGGGCCGCAAGGGCGTCGATGACGGCGTGCTGCTGATGGTGGCGAAAGACAACCCATCGTCGCTGCGCCGCCTGCGCATCGAAGCGGGCCGCGGCGTGCAGGGCGTGCTGACGGATGCGCAATCGAAACGCATCCTGCAAGACGTGATCGCCCCCCATTTCAAGCAGAACGACTATTACGGCGGCCTGGTCGCCGGCGTGGGATCGATTGCCACCCTGCTGAACCAGGAGCAATTCCCCGCCCCGGTGCAGCAGAAAGCGCCGGCCACGGTGGAAGCGGGCGGCATGACCTTCTGGCTGCCGCTGCTGTTCTTCGGCTTCCTCGTCGTGCTGACCCTGTTCCGTTCGCGCGGCGGGCCGACGCGGCTGCAGCGCGGCAGCAACTGGTCCAGCGGCGCCACCGGCGTCGTGCTGGGCAGCATTCTCAGCCAGGCGCTGAACAACCGCGGCGGCGGCGGCGGCTTCGGCGGGGGCGGTGGTTTTGGCGGTGGCGGTGGCGGTGGCGGCGGTGGTTTCGGTGGTGGCGGCGGCGGATTTGACGGCGGCGGCGCCTCGGGAGATTGGTAATGACGAAACAACTGACATTCGGCCAACGCTGTGGACGGGCATTAAAGCATTTGCGGGGCACGCCGGCGACGGCGCGCCAGGCCTTTCCGGAACGGACACTGAAAGCCATCGAGACGGCGATTGCCGACGGTGAAACGCTGCACCGGGCGGAAGTGCGCCTGATCGTCGAAGCGGCCCTGACGCCGGGCCTGGCCTATCAGGGCGTGAGCAACCGCGAGCGGGCGCGCGAACTGTTCGCCCAGTATGGCGTGTGGGATACGGAAGACAACGTTGGCGTGCTCATCTACATCAACCTGGCCGAGCACCAGGTCGATATCGTTGCCGACCGCAACGTGGGCCGCCGCGTCACGCCGGAACAGTGGCAAGCCGTATGCCGCACCATGACCAAAGGGTTCAAGGAAGGCAATTTCCATGACAGTACCCTGGAAGCCCTGGCGCAGCTGAATACCTTGCTGCAAAGCCACTTCCCCGCTGACGGTACGCGCGGCAACCAGTTGCCGAACGAACCCATCCTCCTCTGATTCCTGCCCAGGGATTAAAATCTGCCCATTGCCGCGCAATCCCGTGGCCTGGGCAGCGCCCCCTATTACCCGCCGAGGAGAACACATGAAACTGATCCATAAAACCGCCATCGTCACGGGCGCCACGCAAGGCATCGGCCTGGCTTGCGCCACCCGCCTGATCGCCGAAGGGGCGCAAGTGATGCTGGTCGACATCAAGGAAGAAGGCGCGCAAGCCGCCGCCGCCCTGGGCCCGCAGGCGCGCTTCTTTTGCGCCGACGTCAGCCAGAAGGCGGACGTCGACGCCATGCTGAAGGAAACCCTGGCCCAGTTCGGCCACATCGATATCCTCGTCAACAATGCGGGCGTCACGCACGCGGCCGATTTCCTCGACGTGTGCGAAGACGATTTCGACAGGGTCATGCGCATCAACCTGAAATCAATGTTCCTGTGCGGCCAGGCCGTGGCGCGCGAAATGGTCAAGCGCAACAGCGGCTGCATCATCAATATGTCCAGCGTGAATGCGGAACTGGCGATCCCGAACCAGGTACCGTACGTGGTGTCGAAAGGCGCCATCAACCAGTTGACCAAGGTCATGGCCTTGAACTTGGCCCCGCACGGCGTGCGCGTGAACGGCATCGGACCGGGCACCATCCTGACGGAACTGGCCAAGCAGGCGGTACTGTCGAGCCCGCAGGCGCGCCACACGATCCTCTCGCGCACGCCGCTGGGCCGCTGCGGCGAGCCGGAGGAAGTGGCCGGCATCGCCGCCTTCCTGGCCAGCGACGACGCCACCTACATGACGGGCCAGACCATCTATGTCGATGGCGGGCGCATGGCGCTCAATTACACGGTGGCCGTGAAGGAATAAAGGCAGGCGCAACGAGTTATATCAAAAATCAATAATGGATATCTGAAAAGACCATTAGACACATATCGTGCGACGCAGCATAATGCACCTGTCTCCACTATTCTCCTCCAAGAAAATAGTTTTAAGCCCGCTTTCACCAGCGGGCTTTTTTTTCGCTATCCGTCCTGGAACATGGCCATTCTTGCCATGACGAGCAATCTTCCCCATCATTCTGTCTGCCGCAAAAAAATGTTGCGGCGTGTCATCAGCCCGTCATCTTCGCCCCCTATACTTGCTTCATCTGCTGTACAGGCAACCGATATGCCTGACTCCAGACAGGTGTGCCGCGATGGCACACCACTCCCCTTTCATGACCGTGGCGGGCGCCGGCAAGGCGCGCGACATGGTGAGCACCAAGCAACTCTCAACTCTTGACCCATTTCATTTGGGTTTTCGGCCCGCGCCCCCGCGGGCCTTTTTTTTGCCCGCACGGCAAGCTCTTGCGCAAAAACACGGTAGCCCGCCATGCGCATGATATTGTGACGGCCTTTCCACCTGTCCTGACGCCTCATGCCTGCACCCTTGCCCGAACTGTGTTTTGCCGACCGCTACGAACGCCTGCGCTACCGCACCGCGCTGGTGCTATACGCCCTGGTGATCCTGATCGGCGACATTCCCGGCGTGCGCGCGGACGTGGGCCAATATGCGTCGGGCGGCGTGCTGCATTCCGTCGGCTATGGCGTGCTGGCCCTGATCCTGTTCAGCGGCACGACCGGCGGCATGGCGCGCCGGGCGCTGCTGTCGGTGCTGATGGTGGCGGCCATGGGGGCGCTGGACGAATTCATCCAGAGTTTCCTGCCGTACCGCCGTGGCGCCGTCAGCGACTGGGTGGTCGATATCACGGCCGCGACGGCCGTGGTGCTGCCACTGTACTTTTGCTGGCCTGCCATGGCCGCCGCCGCGCTGAAGAAACAGCAAGGCTGATCACGGCGCGGCGTCATCGCCAACACCGAGCGCCAGCGGCAACTGCCCCTGGCCGGCCGCCGCCCGGCTGGCGACCCGGCGCAGCACCGTGCGCATCTCGCGCCGGCTGGCCGCTCCTGCCGCCCGCGCCGCATCGCGCTGCATCTCCATCAACTGTTCCGACCGTGACAGCCTCGTCAGGGCATGCAGGGCCTGGGTCAGCGCATAGCGGGCGCGCGCCCCGTTCGCCGCGTCCGGGGCACCGTACACCGCAATCACCAGCTCATTGATCAGCTTGACGCTATGGGAATCGGCAGACATTTATTCTCCTGAGATAGGCAACGGGGAACAAGGGGAAAACACAAGGGGGAAAGCGCGAACGCCGTGCTCACCCTGCGCAAGAATGTCTTTTATACCAAGCTCGACAATTGAAGCACTTGATGTACCTCAATGTGAAATAACAAGGGCCGAACATCCTCCCCTCCCCGCGCTCTTACTAGCAGCAGTTGCGGCCATGCCTGGCATGCGCCATTGACGCTAACCTCCGCCGCACCCTGGAAACGGGGTCAACACTTTGTCAGACCAAGAGGAGAACAAGATGAGAGTAAAAAAAACCATGGCGCTGGCCGGCCTGCTGTGTACGCTGGCCGCCTGCAGTTCGAATCCAAACGGCACCAGCATGAGCAGCACGAATGGCCGCAGCGGTGAAAGCTACAGCAATACAGCCGGGACAGGCAGCACGTCGACCAGCACCGGCACCAGCACCGGGACCGGCAGCACCATGAGCGACACCAGCACGGGCAGCAGCACCGCTGGTACCGGCAGCAGCGGCACCGCTGGCACAGGCAGCGCCGATGCACGCACGTCCACGGCCAACAACGCCATGAACATGGACGGCAGCCAGACAGGTGTGAGCATCGCCTCCGCCACGGTGCAATCGATCGAGCCAGTGCCGCGCGGCATGGATCAGGGCAGCGGCGACATGCAATCGGGCAGTTCCGGCACGGCGGGCACCACCTCGGGCAACATGCAGTACCGGGTCACCCTGCGCCTGGACGACGGCAGCACACGCACCATCATGCAAAACTCCCAGCCCGGCTACCAGATCGGCGATAGGGTCAAGGTGGTCAACGGCTTGCTGCAGCGCTATTAACGTTATCGGGGGGCAGCGCAGGGGATCAGCGCAGCATGCACTGATTACGCCTGGCCGCTGGCGTTCGGGGTACTGAATGACAGCGGCCAGGTACATCCACCACGGTCAGGCCTGCAAGGTATGGCAAGACAAGACAGCCATCTTGCCTTGCCTTGCCTTGCCTTGCCTTGTCTTACTTTATCTTTTCCTTGCCATGCTTAGCCTTGCCATGTCTTGCTGTATCTTTTCCTTACCATACTTAGCATACTTAGCCTTGCCATGTCTCCTGCGAGCTACGCCCTGCAGCTTGCCATGCATCCTGCCTTGCAATACCTTCACTTGCCATGATCTTCGGTAGTTCCATGCCTCTTGCCTCTTGCCGGCGTCCTTGTTGAATCCACGCCGGGAGCGCCGTTGCCGCGCTCCCGGCGCAAGCGCCTACTCCACCATGCCCATCTTGCGCTGGCTTGCCGCCAGTCCGCCGATCAATTCCGCCGCCTTTTTCCCGGCCAGGAAGGCGTGGTCGGAATTATAGTATTCCCACTCGCTGTAGCGTCCCGCCAGCACGATGTCCTGCGTGGACAGCCATGCTTTCACCAGCGCCACGTTGGCGGCCCGCGCGTGGTCGTACACCACATAGGCGTACGGCATATCCACCTGGTTCGCTGCCAGCAGGCGGTCATCGTCGCGCAGCAAGCCCACCGCGATGCAATCGGCCACGCAGCGGTCGATCAGGGCCTGTCCATCGAGCGGCAACGGTTTCCAGGGCGAATAACTGATCTCGCATGTCAGGCCGAAACCGCCCGGCGCGTTGCAGTGGGGGCTGGCGTTACCTTGCAGGAAAATACGGTGGAATATCGTCTCTTCCGGATAGTAGATCCAGTGTTTCTCGCTGATGTTTTCACGCGCCACGCCCAGGTTAACGCAGCGCACAGAAATATGTCGCAAAGCGCGCGCCGCCGCCTGTACCTGCGGCGGCGCCTGCTCACCGATCAGGCGCACCAGCTGCGGCAAGGGCATGGTGCTCAGCAAATGCTGGTAACGGAAGCGGCGGCCATCGCCCAGCACGATCACGTGCTGGCGCGGCAAGACCTGCACCACATCGGCATTGAGTTCCAGCTTGCCTTGCAGGTGCGGCAGGAAGCCCGACATCAAGGCCTGGAAACCGCCGCGCAAGGGATAGCCGAAGCGCGCATTCGGACCCATCGGCCTGGCCACCGGTTCGAGCGCGCCCTCGATGATTTCTTCCAGGTTGGGCAAGGGCACCCGTCCGCCCAGCCACGACGTTTCCATCTCGGACAGGGGGACGGTCCACAATTTCTTGTTGTAGGGAATGGCGAAATGGCGGGCGATGCCGCTGCCCCACACCTGATGGATGAATTGTTCGAAATTGGGCGCCGTCTGGGCCTGGGCTTGGGCCGGCGCCGCCACGGCATCGTGCACCTGCTCCAGCCCCGTGCCGCCGTCGGCGCAGCAGTCTTCCACGACGCAGGCCGCTGCCGCTGCATTGCCGGGGGCGGCCGGCGCCTTGCCATAGCGCGCCTCGATGGCGCCGACGATGCACTCCTTGATGACGGCAGGCGGCAAGCCGTACAACGCCCCCTGGAAAGGATAGCGCGTGTAGACCTGCTTGCTGTAGACCCAGGCTTCGCGGTTTTGCCAGTGCAGGTTGTCGCCCAGCAAAGTGCGGTACATGTCGAGCACATAGTCATCATTGGAAAACATGATGTGGCCCGCGTGATCGAAGGTAAATCCGCGGTCCTGGATGGAGCGGCACCAGCCGCCCACGGCGGCATTTTTATCCAGCAGCAAAGTATCGGCGCCCAGGTGATAGGCGGCGCTCAGGCCCGTCGGACCGGCGCCGATAATGGCGCAGGCCACGGCTTGCGGCGCACCGGGGGGATGCAGCAGGTTGACATCGGCGCCGGTACCCGGTGCGGCGGCCTGCGCCGTGCCGGCGGCGGGCACCGCCTGGCGGGCGCCCTGTCCCGGCGGCGTCGTGTCGAGCAAGTTGCGCATCTGCTCCACCGTGGTATCCCAGGAGGTGGCTTCGACGACGGCGCGCATGCTGGCGGCCATGGCCGCGCGCTGTTCCGGCGTCGCGGCCAGCGCCGCCTCGCAAGCGGCGACAAAGGCTTCCGGCGTGTCGGCAATGGCCACGATGTGGCCATACGGCACGGCCACATCGGTGATCGAGGTGCTGACGATGGGCAGCTGCGCCGCCATGTATTCGAGCACCTTGGTCGGGCTGATGAAGCGGGTCGCTTCATTTCTGGCGAAGGGCAGCAGGCAAACGTCCCAGCCGGCCAGGAAGTGCGGCAGCGCCTGGTAAGGCTGCTGGCCCAGGTAATGGATATTCTGCCGCTGCGGCAGGCTGGCCGGGTCGATCTTGAGGATGGGGCCGACCAGCACGATTTGCCAATCGGGATGGGCGTCGGCCAGCGCCGCCACCAGGGCCGGCTCGAAACGCTCGTCGATCACGCCGTAATAGCCGAGCCTGGGCCTACCGATCTCCGCCTGCGCGGGATGGCCATTGTGGCGGTCCAGCGCCTGTTCGAAGTGCACGGTGTCGACGCTGCTGGCGAAGCAATGGACGTTGGCGTGGCGCGTGCGCTTCGCCTCGAACAGACTGGGGCCGCCCGCGAACACAAGGTCGGCGCGCGCCAGCAAGGCCGTCTCGCGCTGCAACAGCTGGCGCGGCGCATTCTTGAATGCGGCCAGTTCATCCATGCAGTCATACACGACCAGGCCCGCATGCAGGGCCGGCAGCAGCGGCAGCGCCATCGGCGTGTAGAACCACACGATGGGGTCGTCGGCAGGCGTGATCTGGCTCAGCAGGGGCTGCAGCACGGCCAGCTGGTCGTCGTGAAAACCGGGTGCCTGCACGGCCGTGCG
Source organism: Janthinobacterium sp. Ant5-2-1 (assembly GCF_001445815.1). Lineage (NCBI taxonomy): Bacteria > Pseudomonadati > Pseudomonadota > Betaproteobacteria > Burkholderiales > Oxalobacteraceae > Janthinobacterium > Janthinobacterium sp. Ant5-2-1. Next base: position 16,690 of record NZ_LNCE01000068.1, read on the forward strand.
GGGCTGGCACACGGTCACGTTCGGCGCAGGCGTGGACAGTTCCAGCGTACCCGGCCCATCGTGCCAGACGGGTTCCTCGACGAAGACCACGCGATAGAATTGCGCCAGCCGCGACAGCAGCTGTTGCGGACGCTGATACACGAAATTCCAGCGCAAATGGGAAAAAACGATGATGGTTCGCATGCCAGTTCCTTTCTGCCCCGCCGGGGCAAACGTTGAACAAAGTTGTCCGGTCAGGCGCTGCGCCTGCCGTAGTGCCGTCGCGTAAGGGAGCACCAATATGCGCCGCAACCGCTCCGTCCCTTCGCCGTCCAGGCCGAGATCCCAAAGGCCGCTGTGGTGCCAGTGGCTGGCATCGTCCCAGTCGGGCCGGTCGATGACGGGATAGATGCAGATGCCGCGCAGCGCGGCGCCATGCTGGACGGCCAGCGCCGCCTCGGCGGCCACGTCGCGTATCCAGGCGCCGCGTCCGCTGCCCACGTGGCTCGTTTCCGCCAGCAGCAGGGGCCGCTGGTAGCGCGCCTGCACTTCCAGCAGCAGCTGGTGCAAGGGCATGCGGCGCGGCTCGCCCAGGTGCCACCACAGGCGCAAATTGCTGCCGCTTTCCCACTGGTTGCTGTGGTAATAGTTCAGGCCGACCAAGTCCAGATAGCGAGGCGCGCCGCCCAGTTCCGGCGCTTGCCGGCCGCACAGCATGTCCCACGCTTCGAATTGCGAAGCGCGCCAAGCGGCCGCCTGGTCGACCCAGTCCGTGCGTCCGGGTGGTGCCGTCACGTGGATCAGGGGATCGCATTGCAGGAAGCGCGCCTGCGGGCTGACGGCGCGGATGGCGTCGCAGCCGGCCACGGTGGCGCGCACCAGCTGCCGCTTGCCTTCGTGGCCCGCATCGGGTCGGTACATGTTCAGGCACTGGAACATGTGCACCGACAAGCCCCAGCTGGTAAACGAGATTTCATTGATGGGTGAATACACGGGCGCGCTGCCCGCATACGGCGCGAGGAACTGCGCTGCTGCCCGGCAATAGCGGGCAAAGCGCGGCACGAAGTCGGGTGAAAACAGGTCGAGGTCGGCCGGCCAGCCGTAGTGGCAGAAGGTCCAGTTGATCTGCAGCCCCAGTTCCTGCGCCACGGCGGCGCGCTCCTCGATAAAGGAAAAATCGAACAGGCCATCGCGTTCGGCCAGGCGCCAGCCTATGCTTTCGCGCACGCTGCGGATGCCGAACTGGCGCAGCAGCAGGTAGTCTTCGCGCACCCTGTCCAGGTGGCCCGTGGCGCGGTTCATGTCCAGCGCCTGGCCGCCATGGGTGACGTGGTCGGCGCCCTCGTAGCCCGCCTGCCAGTAAGTAAGGAACGGCGCTGCCGCGCCATCGGTATCGGCCATGCCTGCCCCTCTTGATGTATGGACCAGATGAAACGTGCCAGACCCGGCTTGCGTTCAATTGAGCCGGATATTGCGGGTGGCCGCGCTGAGCAACTCCAGCGCGGCCTTCGGCGTTCGGTCCGCCGTCAGCAGACCATTGGTTTCCTGGAAGGTGTCGGCGAACTGCGTGTAGCAAAAACCGCTGAACATCTGCGCCGTGTTGACGACGTTCATCAGGCGCCGGTAGATATCGAGGAAGGCAGCCTCGTTGCCCACCCGCGCATAGCCCCAGGTTTCCGCCGATTCGCTCTGTTCCCGGTCAAAGGCGATGCCGCCAAATTCCGTGAGGACGATGGGCTGGCCCCGGTGCGGAAAGCCGTCGAGCGTGAGGATGCGCCCGCCCGGGCGACGCTGGTCGAACAAGGTGGTGCGGGCCGAATCGCTGATCGCATAGCGCGCCTGCAGCCGTTCCGGATCGCAGTCGTAGTCGTGGATGCCGAGGATGTCGGTAGCCGACGCTTCCCAGCCATCGTTGCCGATCACGGGCCGCGTGGGGTCGAGCGTGCGCGTCAGGTGGTACAGCGCCTCGACGGCGTTGCGGTGGGCCTGGATGGCCGTCAGGTTGGGCACGCCCCACGACTCGTTGAACGGCACCCAGACGAGGATGCACGGATGGCTGTAGTCGCGCTCGATCACGTCCGTCCATTCACGCACCATGCGCGTAATGGCCTTGCTGGAAAAACGGTAGGTCGATGGCATTTCTTCCCACACCAGCAAGCCCAGGCGGTCGGCCCAGTACAGGTAGCGCGGATCCTCGATCTTCTGGTGCTTGCGCACGCCGTTGAAACCCAGGGCCTTGGCCAGTTCCACGTCGCGCCGCAGGGCGTCGTCGGATGGCGCCGCCAGCAGGGTGTCGGGCCAGTAGCCCTGGTCGAGCACGAGGCGCAGCGGATACGGCCGGCCATTGAGCATGAAGCGGTCGCGGTTGATGGCCACCGAGCGCAGCGCCGTGTACGATTTGACCGTATCGAGCAGCTCGTCGCCATGCCACAAAGTCACTTCGGCATCGAGCAGGATGGGCCGTTCCGGACTCCACAGCAGTTCGTTGCGCGAATCGTCGATGCCGGGATCGGACAGGGCGATCTTGCGGCTCGCTTCGTTCTCGATCAGCTTGTACTGGTCGTCGGCCAGCAGGTTGTCGCCATGCCAGATGCGCACGGCCACCGTGAGGTCATCCTGCAGGTCGCCCGTGGCGAACACGTCGCAGCCAATCTCGTAGCCCTCGAACACGGGTGTCCAGCGCAGCTTGCCGATATAGGTGGCCGCCACGCGCTCGATCCATACGCTTTGCCAGATGCCCGTGGTGCGCGGATACCAGATGGAATGAGGCAGCAGCTGCCAGTCCTGCTTGCCGCGCGGCTTGGCCAGGTCGTGCGGATCGTCCTCGACGCGTACCGTCAGCACTTGCGGCCCGTCGGGCAGCAGCGCATGGCTGATGTTGGCGACAAACGGCGTATGGCCGCCCTCGTGGTCGGCTACCACATGGCCGTTCAGCCATACCTTGGCATGGTAGTCGACGGCGCCGAAGTGCAGCAGCACGCAGGGTCCGCCCGGCTGCAGCAAAAATTCGCGCTGGTACCAGCAGACGCGGTGAAAGCCACGGTCGCCCACGCCGCTGGCTTGCGATTCCGGCGGGAACGGCACGATGATGTCGTGCGTCCAGTCGATGCCGCCGTCGGGCAGCCGGTAGCGCCGCTCATTGTCAAAGGTAAAACGCCAGGCGCCGTTCAGGGATTGCCAGTTTTCGCGCACCATCTGCGGGCGGGGATACGCGAAACCGCCCTCGCCAGGCAGGGCTGTACCGGCCTGTGCATCATTCGTATCGGGGGGGGAGAGGTGGTCATTGAGCATGCCTGTTGGAGGCATGCGGCACTTAGCAAGTTCCAAAGAAAGAGGCTTGCTTTCTCACGCATGAGCCAGATCAAACCACGCTCAATTCAGGGGAACCACCATGCGTGCGCTGTGTCCTTCCGCGTTAAAGCGCTGCACCACCGTGCGCCCCGTGCTGGCCGCGCACTGCTTGCGGCACAGGGCCACGCAGGCGCCGCCAAAACCGGCGCCCGTCAGGCGCGCGCCGTACACGGCCGATTGCGCCGACAGCAGCGCCACCAAGGTATCGAGCACCGGCAGCGACACTTCGTAGTCGTCGCGCAGGCTGGCGTGCGACAGCGTCATCAACTGGCCGAACAGCACGGGACCATGCTGGCCGCACGCTTGCAGCACGCGCAGGTTTTCGCTGACCACGTGGCGCGCGCGGCGGCGGTACGGCTCGGGCAAGCCTTCCACCAAGGAAGGCTCGCGCACGTCGCGCAGCGCCGCCACGCCCAGCAGGCGCGCCGCCTGTTCGCACTCGGCGCGCCGCACGTTGTACGCGCTGCCGGCCAGGGTGCGCGGCACGCCGCTGTCGATCACCAGCACCTCGCTGTCGTGCGGCAGCGCCAGCAATTCATGGCGCAGGGTGCGCGCATCGAGCAGCAGCATGTGGCGCTCGTCGGCCAGGCTGGACGCCATCTGATCCATCACGCCGCAATTGACTTGCGCGTAGCGGATTTCCGCCTGCTGCCCCATCAGCGCCAGCGACACGTCGTCAATCTGCAGCCCCAGCAGCTGGCGCAGCGCGCGCAGCATGGCGATCTCCAGCGCCGCGCTGCTCGACAGGCCGGCGCCCGGCGGCACGTCGGAATCAATATGGGCGCGCACGGCCGGCACGGCCACGCCGCGCTCCTCGAGCAGGCGGATGCAGCCTTCCAGGTAGCGGCCGAAACCGGGCGGCGCGGCGCACTGACGCTCGAAACGCACGAGTTCGTCAAGGGTCGCCGAATAGAACTGATGGTGGCCGTCGGTGGCCAGCGCCAGCATCACCCGCGTGCGCTGCGGCGTGGCGCACGGCAGCATGTAGCCATCGTTGTAGTCCGTATGCTCGCCCAGCAGGTTGACCCTGCCCGGCGCCGACGCCGCCACCACGGGGACGGCGCCGAAATACGCGTCGGGGGTGATCATGGCAACTCCAGGGTCAGCGGCCGCAGCCGTCCCTGCACCGTTGCCGCCGGCCAATCCGGGTCGCAGGTCAGGTTGTCCAGGCGCCCGCCGCTGAGCACGAAAGTGTCCTCCACCATGCTGCCAGGCAAGCTGGGATGGAAGGCCAGGGCCATGCCTTCCTTCAAGGCGATTTCCGTGTGCGCGCCGGCCGCCACTTCGGGCGAGCGGTAGCCGGCGATGCCGCCCTGCCGGAATTCCTGCACCGTATCGGGCTGGCCCGCATACGCATAGGCGCTGTCGAGCGCGTGATACACCATGCTCAGCGCATGCCCCACCGCGCAGGCATCGAGCGCCACCGCTTCCAGCGCCAGGATGGTCGCGTCCGCTTCGCCCATGCCGTCGCGCGCGGGACGGAAGCGGCGCTGGCGGCTCAGGCTGGCGCACAGGCCGTAAGCTTGCGCACACAGCGCCAGCACGGCCCGCTCGCCCAGCGGCGACGCGGCCGGCGGCGCGCGCCGGTAGCGCTCGAAGCGTTCGGCACCCGCCGCCAGCACGTACACGGCGTGCAGGCCGCGCGACCACAGGGCGCGGGCGCAGGCGCCGGCCAGATCCTGCTCGCTCCAGTCGGGACGCGCGGCGCGCAGTGCTTCGCTGGCGGCCGCGGCGGCCAAGCGTCCCACTTCACGGTAGCGCGCCTGTTCCGGCGCCAGCAAGGGCAGGCGCTCCTCGCGCAGGGCGGCGGGCAGGCTGCGTTCATGCAGGCCCGGCCGGTCGCACAGCACGGGCCGCCCTCCCGCCGCATGCTGCACGAAATGCTCGCGCAATTCGGCCAGTCGGGGCTGCATCCACGGCGTCACTTGCCACGTCCAGCTGCCGCGCACTTCTTCGTGGCGCAGCCGCTGCGCCTCGGCCGCATCCGTCAGGATATAGGCCGCGTCGCGCGTGACGAGCACCTCGGCGCAGCCGCACTCGGCCCACTGGCTGGGGCTGCAGGACGCGCCCGCCGTGGCCCAGGCGAACCAGTCCACGCCGCGCAGGCGCACGGCGCCAGCCCTTTCCTGTTCCAGCCAGCCCCGCATCTGCGCCAGTTTATGGGCAATTTCCAGTTCCACATTCCAGTTCATGCGATTTCCTCTGCCATATTCCATGCCACGCGCACTTGCTGCAACTGCCGTGCCGATTCCTCGGGTAAGGCATCCATGGCGTACATGCCGGCGCCCAGCTCGGTGCCGGCCAGGTATTTGAGCCGTTCGCGCGTGCGGTACGGCGGATAAAACTGTGCGTGCAGCTGCGTTTCCGGATGCGCGCGGCCGTCTGTCGGCGCCTGGTACCAGGCCATCAGATAGGGCATCTCGCGCTGCCACAGGCCGTCGTATTTCAGCAAGACGGTTTTCAGGGCACGCGCCAGGTCATCGCGCTGTTCCACCGACAAGGCCGCAAAGCTGTCCGTCTGCCGCCGCGGCATCACCCACGCCTCATATGGGTAGCGGGCGCAGGCGGGAACAAAAGCGATGGCTTCCGGTCCCAGGTACAGCAATCGCTCACCGCCATCGGCCTCGCGCCGCGCCATGTCCACCAGCATTGCCCGGCCATGCTCGGCGAAATACATGCGTTCCTGCTCCAGCATGCGCGCCGCCACCGGTGGAACAAAGGGATAGGCGTAGATCTGGCCATGCGGATGGTGCAGGGTCACGCCCACTTCCGCGCCACGGTTTTCGAACGGCAGCACGTAGGCGATGCCGGGCCGCTTGGCAAGCTCCTGCGTGCGCGCGGCCCACGCTTGCAGCAGCAAGACGATGTGACTGACGGGCAAGGTGCCCAGCGAGGCGCCGGCATCCTGGGCGAACACCACCACTTCGCAATGGCCGCTGGCGGGCGCCGTGGCCACCGTCAAGGCAGGCGGATCGTGGGCGTCCAGCGCCAGGGTGGGAAAGCGGTTGTCGAAGACGGCGATATCGTAGTCGCCGGCAGGCAATTCCGTCGGATGCGCGGGATCGCGCGTGGGCGCCAACGGGTTGTACTCTGGCGGAGGGAGGAAGGTGCGGCCCTGGCGGTAAGCCGCATACGCGACCCACTCGCCGCGCAAGGGATGCCAGCGCAAGTGCGGATTGGCTTCCTGCGGCAGGGGGAAAGGACTCGGCGCAACGCCAGCGACGACGATGAGACGCCGGCTGTAAAGGGTCAGCTGGCGCCCGTCGGGCTTGACGAGTTGCTTGCAGTACATGATGTTTCACAATCTTAAGACATGAATTCTTAAGACTGGGGCTGGCAAGGAAAGTTCCAGAGTTTGCGGCGATTCCGCCAGTTCCAGTAGCACCGCCCCCAGCCGGCACGAGTTTTTTACCGATCAGTACGCAAATTCCCGATTCGCATTATCATGTGCACAGCCTGTCATCCCTGCCGCTTTCAAGGCCGACCCTATTGTCGTCAGGGGATAGACAAATCGTCCATTGTGATTTTCCACCACGTCCCGATATCGCTACCATGATTCCATTTTCCATACTCGACCTGGCCCCCATCGCCGAAGGCAGCGACGCCAGCCAGTCGTTCAAGAACACGCTCGACCTGGCGCAGCACGGCGAACGCTGGGGCTACAACCGCTACTGGCTGGCCGAACACCACGGCATGCCCGGCATTGCCAGCGCCGCCACGGCCGTCGTCATCGCCCATGTGGCGGCCGGCACGACAACCATCCGTGTGGGTGCAGGCGGCGTGATGCTGCCGAACCACTCGCCGCTCGTCATCGCGGAACAGTTCGGCACCCTGGAAGCGCTGCATCCGGGCCGCATCGACCTGGGCCTGGGCCGCGCGCCCGGCTCCGACCAGACGACGGCGCGCGCCCTGCGCCGCGACCTGCAGTCCGACGCGGAACAATTTCCGCAGGACGTGCTGGAATTGATCGACTATATGTCCGACGAGCCGCGCCAGCGCGTGCTGGCCGTACCCGGCAAGGGCGCGAAAGTGCCCGTGTGGATACTGGGCTCGAGCCTGTTCGGCGCCCAGCTGGCCGCCCACCTGGGCTTGCCGTATGCATTCGCCTCGCACTTCGCGCCGCAGATGATGATGCAAGCCGTGGCCTATTACCGCGAACATTTCAAGCCGTCAAAACAATTGGCGAAACCGTACGTGATGCTGGGTTTTAATGTATTTGCCGCCGATACGGATGCCGAGGCGCACTTGCGCGCCACGTCGATGCAGCAGGCCTTCGTCAACCTGCGCACGGGCCGCCCGTCGCGTCTGCAGCCACCCGTGCCCGGCTACCTCGAACAATTGGGCCCGCAGGAACGCGCCATGCTCGACTCCGTCCTGTCCTGCACGGCCATCGGCGCGCCGGACACCGTGAAGGCGAAAATGGCCACCTTCATCGCCGAAACGGGCGCCGACGAGCTGATGATCACTTCGCAGATCTTCGAGCACCAGCACCGGCTGCGCTCGTATGAAATCACGGCGCAGGTGCATGCGGAACTGGCAAGCGCGCAGTAAGTTTTAACTCTCTCCCTCGGTATATTTCCCTATACCCTTTTCCCGGCCGTCGGCAACGATCGCCGGGATTTTTTTGCCTGCCCGGCAAGAAAAGCGCAGCCCCGCTATCATGCTCATCCAAAAGCATCATTCGAAGAAAGTTGTAACCGCATGAAATCCGCACCTTCCACCGTAGACGCCAGCGCCCTGCTGACGTCGACCCGCATCCTGTTGTTCGCCCTGTCCGCCGGCGTGCTTGTCGCCAGCCTCTACTACGTGCAGCCGCTCACATCCATGCTGGCCGCCTCGTTTGGCGTCAGCGTGCCGCAAGCGGGCTACCTGGTCACGGCCACGCAGATCGGCTATGTGCTGGGCATCGTGTTCCTGGTCCCCCTCAGCGACGTACTGAACCGCCGCCAGTTGCTGACGTGGATGCTGATTGCCAAGATAGCAGCCCTGCTGCTGGCCGCCACCAGCCAGAACATCATCATCTTTGCCATCGCCAGCGTCTTGATGGGCATCACCTCCAGCGCCCTGATGGTGGTCACGGCCATGGTGGCCTCGTATGCGCCCGATCACAGCCGGGGCCGCATGGTGGGCACCGTCATGACGGGCTTGTTGCTGGGTATCTTGCTGGCGCGCACCGTCTCCGGCACCGTGTCGCAGATCAGCGGCGGCTGGCGCACCGTCTACGTGCTGGCCGCCATCGTCGTGGCCGCCCTGCTCGTCATGCTGCGCCGCATCCTGCCGAACGAGGCGCCGCGTGGCACGCTGCAATATGGAAAATTGCTGGCCTCCTTGGCCGACATCATCCGCCAGGAACCGTTGCTGCGCCAGCGCGCCCTGTTCTCGGGCCTGGGCCTGGGCACCTTCAGCGTATTCTGGACGGGGCTGACCTTCTTGCTCAGCGGCGCCCCGTATCACTATTCGGAAATGCAGATCGGCCTGTTCGGCCTGGCGGGCGCCACGGGCGCGTTTGCCGCCAACACGGCGGGCCGCATGGCCGACCGCGGCTACGCGCGCCAGGCCACCTGGCTGCTGGCCGTGGCCTCCATTGCGGGCTGGGCATTGATCGGCTTTGGGGCCCATTCGCTGGTGCTGCTGCTGATCGGCATCGTCCTGCTGGACATGGGCGTGATGGGCTTGCAAGTGACGCACCAGTCCATCATCTATAAACTGGCACCGCATGCGCGCGCAAGGGTGACCACCGTGTTCATCGCGGGCGGCTTCATCGGCGCATCGGCAGGCTCGGCCCTGGCCAGCGCCAGCTTTGCCGCCGGCGGCTGGCCCGCCCTGTGCATGGTAGGCGGCGCCATGCCGCTGCTGATGCTGATCGTGTGGAGCAAGTACCGGCACACGCAGCGGCGGCTGGAACGGGCAGCCTGATCCGACGCTGCAGCGCCAGCCATGTTGTCGGGTTACGCGCTGGCGCGCTAACCCGACCTACGTGGCTTGTTTCACCAGTATCAGGCGTAGGTCGGATTAGCTCGTAGAGCGTAATCCGACAACATTGTTGGCACAAACACCCCTTACTTTGCAGCCTGTTCGCGCGCCTTGCCAAACGCATCGCCCGCCTTCCAGGCCGGCATCTTCGCCGCGTTCGCCACGGCTAGGCCCAGGTTCAAGGTGAACTGGGCCTGCTGCGTCATGCCCGACAAATCCCAGCTAGGATCGTACTCATCGCTGACTTGATGGTAGCGGGGGCCGTAGGAGGACGCCTTGGCTTTCGACTTTTCCACGTCCTTGATGTACTCGCGTCCGCCATTGATGGAAAACGCGGGCACGCCTGCCTTGGCAAAGCTGAAATGGTCGCTGCGGAAATAGCCGCCGGCCAGGTCGGGACGCGCTTGCGCGATGTGCATGCCCATGGCTTTGGCGGTTGCCGCCGCCATGGCGCCCAGCTCCGTGCGCTCGCTGCCCTGCGCGCCGATGTCGTGCGTGGCGCCCACGAAATTCAGGCTATCCAGATTCAGCGCGGCGGCCGTCTTGTTCAAGGGCCACAGCGGATCGGCCGCATACGCAGCGCTGCCCAGCAAGCCTTGTTCCTCGGCCGCCACCCACAGGAAGATCTGCGTGCGCTTGGCAGGCTTTTTCACGGCTTCCTGCGCCATGGCCAGCAGGCCGGCCGTGCCCGAGGCATTGTCGACGGCGCCGTTGTAAATCGTATCTCCAGTATCTCCTTGCTTGCCCAGGTGGTCCCAGTGGCCGCTGTAGATGACGGCTTCCTCTTTCAGTGCCGGATCCGTGCCCGGCACCATGCCGACGATATTGAACTGTTCAACCTTGCGCACGGCCGACTTCATTTCGCCGCTCAGCTTGGCATTCAATGCGACGGCCTTGAAGTCCTTGTTTTCTGCTTGGGCGCGCAAGGCGTCCAGGTCCTGCCCGCCGGCCGCAAACAGGCGGCGCGCCGCGTCTTCCGCGATCCAGCCTTGCAGCGGCGTGCCGGCCGTGCGGTCGGCCAGTTGAAAACGTTCGCTGCCGCTCCAGCTGTTCTGTACCACGCTCCAGTCGTACGAAGCCGATGGTTTCGTATGAATCAGCAATACGCCAGCGGCGCCCTGGCGCTTGGCTTCCTCGAATTTGTACGTCCAGCGGCCGTAATAGGTCAGCGCCTTGCCGGCAAAGCGGTTGGGTTCGGCAGCGGTCGGTTGCGGGTCGTTGACCATCATGATGACGATCTTGTTTTTGACATCGGCACCCTTGAAATCGTTCCAGCCCTCTTCCGGCGCCGTGATGCCGTAGCCGACAAATACCAGTGAAGCATCGAAGGTGTGGGCGGCAACGGAGTCGCCCGTGGCCCACACCCAGTCCGGACCGAAGGCCAGCGGCACGGTCTTGCCGCCCGCCACCGCCTGCAGGCTGCTCTCTTGCGGCAAGGATTTCACGCCGGCGATCTGCACGCTCTGGCGGTAGCTGTTGCCGCGCACGGGTTTCAAGCCGGCCATCTGCGCCTGCGTTTCCAGATACGCCACCGTCAGGTCGGCGCCGCGCTGGCCTGTGCCCCGGCCTTCCAATAAATCGTTGGACAGGAAGGCCAGGTGGGCGCGCAAGGGCGCTTCCTGCACCACGGGCAAACCGGTCGCGGCCTGGGCGGAAAACGCCAGCGCGGTCAAGGTCAGGGAAGAAAACAGCTTCTGCATAAGATCCTTTGGGTAAGAGGAGGAAAGCGGTCCGGCGGATAGCCGGGCCGGCGATTGTATGCCATGGGCAAAGAGGGATCAAAATGCGGACGAAAAAAATCCCCGCGGCAAGGGCGGGGATTTTGCAGAGGAAACGTTCAGACCAGCAAGGCCGCCGTCAGGGATTCGATCTCTTCCGCCGATTCCTCGAGGATGGTGTGCAGGGTGCTGCCGCCGATGCCGAAATCGATCTTCGCCGCCGCCTGGCGCCGCGCGGCGCTTTCCGGCGGGTGCAGGGGCGAACCGATGGGCGACAGATCGTTGGCCAGCACCAGGGTCGCGCCCAAGGTGCGGGGCGGGAACGTGCTGCCGCCATGCCACATGCCTTCGACAGCCTGCAAGACCATGTCGGGCACTTGCAGCTGGCGCAGCACGCCGCGGCCGATCAGCTTTTCGCCGTATTCGATCCAGTCTTCGGTATTGTCGTCCAGCAAACCCGGATATTCCTCGGCGCGCGACAGCAGATAAAAGCCGCCCACTTCGTGCACGATGGCGGCAAACATGGCCGTTTCCACGTCCACGTGCGTGACTTTCCGCGCGATCACCTGGCTCAGCGCGGCCACGTGAGCTGTATGCTCCCACAGCTTGGCCGCCTTGGCGCGCAATTGCGGGTCCGTGATCTGGCTGCCCAGCTGGCGCACGATGACGGACGCCACCATCGATTTCAAGGTGGCAAAGCCCAGGCGCGAGACGGCCGCGCGCACGTTGGCGATTTCATTGCCGGAACGGTTGTAGGCAGCCGAGTTGGCCAAGGCCACGACCCGGGCCGACAGCAGCGGCTCGGCCATGACCATGCGGGCGGCCGCTTCGATATGGCAATCGGGGTCGTCCAGCGCTTCCTGCAGCTTCAAGGTGGCCTTGACGTTGGCGGGGAACGTCAGCTCGCCCTTGCTCGCTTGCAGCGCGATAATCTTGAATACTTCCAGTCTGTCCATGGGTCGATCTCCGGTACGGGCCTGTTCGGGCTCTGCTGTGTTGGATGGGCCGGGAATGCGCTCCCGGCCCGGCTCCCGTTTCCGGCAATATTACAGCAAGTTTATACTCAAACCTATTACTTTCCGGAAACTTTACCGGCCACGCCTTCGACAAAATAATCCATCTTTGTCAGGGCCGCATCGTCCAGCACGCCTTTGTCCAGGCGCACCTTGCCATCGTTATCCTTGATCGGCGCGCTGAAGGGATTGAGCTTGCCAGCTACCAAGTCTTTCTCGCGCGCCAATACAAACTGTTTCACGTCGGCGGGCACGGCGGCGTTGATGCCTTCCAATTTGACCATGCCATCCTTGATGCCGCCCCAGGTGCTGCTGGACTTCCACGTACCGTCGAGCACGGCTTGGGCCTGCTTCGTGTAGTAGTCGCCCCAATGATGGGTGACGGCGGCCAGCTGCGCTTTCGGCCCGTACTTTTTCATATCCGAGTGGTAGGCAATCGCATACTTGCCCTTTTCTTCCGCGGCCTGCACGACGGCGGTCGAGTCCGTATGGTGGGTGACCACGTCAGCGCCCTGGCCGATCAGGGTGATGGCCGCGTCGCGCTCCTTGCCCGGGTCGAACCAGCTATTGACCCACACCACTTTCACCTCCGCCTTGGGGTCGACGCTGCGCATGCCGCGCGTAAAAGCGTTAACTCCCTGCAACACTTCCGGGATGGGGAATGCCGCCACATAACCGGCCACATGGGTCTTGCTCATCTTGCCCGCCAGTACGCCGGCCAGGTAGCGGCCCTCGTAGAAACGGGCATTCGTGTTGGCCACGTTGACGGCCGTCTTGTAGCCCGTCAAATGAATGAACTTCACATTAGGAAATTGTTTCGCCACTTTCAAGGTGGGATTCATGTAGCCGAACGAGGTCGTGATGACCAGCTTGCTTCCCGTTTGCGCCAGGTCGCGGATCACCCGTTCCGCATCGGCGCTTTCCGGCACGTTTTCCACATACTTGGTGGTGATCTTGCTGCCCAGCGCCTTTTCCATTTCCTTGCGGGCCTGGTCGTGCTGGGTGGTCCAGCCCGCGTCGCCGATGGGGCTGATGTAAACAAAACCGACATTCAATGGAGCGGCAGCGGGCGCGGCGGCCACGGCAGGCATCAGAATGGCACTGCAAACGGCGGCGCACAACAGTTTCTTGGACATGGTTTTCCTTGTGGTCAGTGATTAATTTCCGGGATTGAAATTTTTCCCCAGCGAAGCGGGCATGTTGAGCTTGATGTAATTGGCATTGCTGGAGATAAGCACGAGCACGACAATGGCCGCCACGTAGGGCAGCATCGACAGCAGTTGCGAGGCAATCGGCAGGCCCAGCGCCTGTGCGTGGAACGTCAATATCGTGATGCCGCCAAACAAATAGGCGCCGCCCACCACGCGCGCGGGGCGCCAGGTGGCAAACGTGGTCAGTGCCAGCGCGATCCAGCCCCGTCCCGCCACCATGCCCTCGACCCACAGCGGCGTGTAGACGAGCGACAGGAAGGCGCCGGCCAGACCGCAGCAGGCGCCGCCGAACAGCACGGCCGCCAGGCGGATGCGGCGCACAGGGTAGCCGAGCGCATGCGCGGACGCGGGCGACTCGCCCACGGCGCGCAGCACCAATCCCGCCCGCGTGCGGTACAAAAACCAGGCGATGGCCAGGCACAGCAGCAGGGACAGATACACCATCGGATGCTGGCGGAACAGGGCCGGCCCCAGCACGGGAATATCTTCCAATACAGGGATGCCGAAGCGGCCATTCTGCAGGCTGTTGCCCACGTACTTCAAGCCGATATACGTGGACGCTCCCGCGCCGAACAGCGACAAAGCCAGGCCCGTCGCATACTGGTTCGTGCCCAGCCACACGGTCAGCCATGCAAAGAAGCCGGACAGCACCATGCTGGCGCCCGCCCCCGCCAGAAAGCCCAGGGTGGGGCTGCCCGTGTTGACGGCCACGGCAAAACCCGTGATGGCCGAGACCAGCATCATGCCTTCCGCGCCCAGGTTCACCACGCCCGCTTTTTCGTTCACCAATAAACCGAGCGCAGCCAGCATCAGCGGCGTGCCCGCATTGATGCTGGCGGCGATCAATGGCGCGATCGTCAGGGCCAGGTTATCCATGTTTCCTCCAGCGCAGTTTGTATTGGATCAGCACGTCGCAGGCGAGCAAGGCGAACAGCAAGATGCCCTGGAACACGCCGGTAATCGCGCTGGGCAAACCGAGGCGCGATTGCGCCAGTTCGCCGCCGATATAAAACAGGGCCATGACGAAGCTGGAAAAAATCACGCCCACGGGATGCAAGCGCCCCACGAAGGCGACGATGATGGCGGCAAAGCCATAGCCGGGCGACACGGTGGGCGTCAACTGGCCCATCGGTCCCAGCACTTCGCAGGCGCCCGCCAGGCCGGACAGGGCGCCGCAAATCAGCAAGGATGACCACAGAGTTTTGCGCGAAGAAAAGCCCGCATACCGGGCGGCGGCGGGCGCCATGCCGCCCACGCGCAGGCGGAAGCCGGCAATGCTTCTGGACAAGTACAGCCAGCCGCCCAGCGAGGCCAGCAAGGCGAAGACAATGCCCACGTGCAAGCGCGTGTCGCTGATCACCATCGGCAAAAGCAAGCCGTCCGACAGCAGTTTCGACTGCGGGAAATTGAAGCCTTCCGGATCGCGCAGCACGCCATACACGAGATAGCTCAGCAGCAATTGGGCGATGTAGACGAGCATCAGCGAGACGAGGATTTCGCTCGCGTTGTAGCGGTCGCGCAGCCACGCCACCAGGCCCGCCCACGCCATGCCGCCCGCCATGCCCGCCAGCAAGGAGACGCCGATGATGGCCGCGCCGCCGACACCATCATCGAGATACAACGCGGCCGCGCCGCCGCAGATGGCGCCCAGGGTCAGCTGTCCTTCCGCGCCGATGTTATAGATGTTGGCGCGAAAGCAGATGGCCAGGCCGACGGCGATCAGCAGCAAAGGCGCCACCTTGAGGCCCAGTTCGGACCAGCCGTGCGCATCACGCAAGGGTTCGACAAAGAAGACGGCCAGTCCCGCCAGCGGATCGTGTCCCAGCGCAAGAAACAGCAAAACGCCGCACAGCACGGTAAGCAAGACGGCCAGCACGGGCGACAGCCACGACATCAGCCGCGATGGCGCGGGCCGGGCTTCCAGGCGCAAGGCAAACTTAGCCATGGACTGCCTCCTGCGGCCACAGCCCGCTCATCCATTGACCCACCTGGGCCACGCTCGCGTCGCCCACGTCGAGCGACGGCGAGATTTCTCCCTTCGCCATCACCAGCAAGCGGTCGCTGATGTCGAACAATTCATCGAGTTCCTCCGACACGACCAGCAGCGCGCAACCGGCGTCGCGCAGCGCCAGCAATTCAGCGCGGATTTGCGCGGCCGCACCCACGTCCACGCCCCAGGTCGGCTGCGCCACCACCAGCACGGTGGGCTCGCGCATGACTTCGCGGCCGACTATGTATTTCTGCAAGTTGCCTCCCGACAGGCTGCGCGCCAGCGCCTGCGGCCCGCCCGCCTTCACCTGGAAGCGGGCGATGATGGCGGCCGCCCGCTGCGCGATAACCTTTTGGCGCACGAAGCCGTGGCGGATGGTGGCCGGTGTCTGCAAACTCAATAACACGTTGTCGGCCAGCCCCATGTCGGGCACGGCGCCACGCCCCAGTCTTTCCTCCGGCACGAAGCCGAAGCCCAGGGCACGGCGGCGGCCCGGCGGCAAGCGTCCCGCCTGGGTGCCGTTCAGCACGATGCTGGCGGCGGGGGCCCGCATGTCCTCGCCCGACAGGGCGGCCAGCAATTCCTGCTGGCCGTTGCCGGACACGCCCGCGATGCCGACGATCTCGCCTGCGCGCACGTCGAAATTGATATCGGTCAATTGGGTGGCAAACGGGTGGCTCTTCGGCAAGTTCAAATTCTTGACGCTCAGCATGGCCGCGCCGGGCGGGCGGGCCACGCGCGTGACGGCGGGCGGCTCGGCGCCGATCATCATGCGCGACAGGCTGGCCGCCGACTCTTGCGACGGGTCGCACACGCCCGCATTCTTGCCCGCGCGCACCACCGTGCACGTATGGCACAGGGCGCGGATCTCGTCGAGCTTGTGGCTGATGTACAGGATGCTGCAGCCTTCGGCCGCCAATTGGCGCAAAGTGGTAAACAGTTTTTCGACGGCGCCCGGCGTCAGCACGGACGTCGGCTCGTCGAGGATCAACAGTTGCGGCTTGGCCAGCAAGGCGCGCACGATTTCCACGCGCTGGCATTCGCCCACGGACAAGGTGTGCACGTGGCGCTGCGGTTCCAGGTCCAGGCCGTACTGGCGCGCCGTGTCTTCGATGCGCTGCGCCAGCTCCGCCATGTTGGTGCCGGCGGGCAAACCGAGGGCGATGTTTTCCGTCACGGTCAAGGTGTCGAACAGGGAAAAGTGCTGGAACACCATGGCGATGCCCAGCGCCCGTGCGGCCGACGGGTTGGCGATCTCGACTTCGCGGCCATTCCACAGGATGCGGCCGCCATCGGGCTGCACGGCGCCGTAGATGATTTTCATCAAGGTCGATTTGCCGGCGCCGTTTTCGCCCAGCACGGCATGGATCTGCCCGGGCGCGACGGTCAAATGGATGCCGTCATTGGCCATCACGGCCGGATAGCGCTTGCTGATATCGAGGAGTTCCAGGCGTGCCGTCATTGTTTTTTTCGTGCCTCGCTGCGTGGTATGCGGGATGTCGATCGGTGGAAAAAATCAACACTCTGTCTCTATCGTATCGGCATCCGCGACGCTTGGGGGGCGGGCACGGCGGCGCGCATTTCTATTTCCACAAAAAAACAACACCTGTATACAATTTTGAAAAAAATTATCAGCTTTGCAGCGGCCGCCTTGCCCCGCAAGGGCGGGAAGGTGCGATGATTATATGCAGGAACTGATAGTAACTATGCAAACAAGACATATTGCCCGACGCGGTGCTTCTCGCATCATGGATTGAACGGGGCGCAATCTCCCCCATCGCAACGCTTCGTGCGCGCTACGCGTCCAGCCATCCCAGTTCCCGTTTTCCAACACCGCCATCAGGAGCCGAAAGTGCCAAAAACCATACCGTGTCTGTTGCTCTGCCTCACTACCACCCTCGGCGTGGGTGCGACCGCCCAGGCTGCCGAATGGAGCGATACCGCGCTGAGCTGGCGCGCCGGCAATGACTACCGCGAGCCGTTCAATCCGGACGACATCAAGAAAAACATCTTCGCCATCACGCACGCCAGCGGCTACAAATACGGCAGCAATTTCGTCAATCTCGATTTCCTCATGTCCGACAGCAAGGACCCTGGCGCGCTCGGCAAGACGTCCGGCGCGCAGGAAGCGTATCTGGTCTACCGCAACACCATCGACATCGGCAAGGTGCGCGGCAGCGACATCAAGTTCGGCCCCGTGCGCGGCGTCGGCGTCACCTTGGGCTTCGACGTCAACACCAAGAACGACGTCGGCTACAACTCGCGCAAGCGCATGCTGGTGGCCGGCCCCACCCTGATGTGGGACGTGCCCGGCTTCTTCAACACCAGTCTGCTGTTGCTACGCGAAAGCAACGCCCCCAGCGGCGCCTTCCCGCCCATCTCGCAAGTGACGGGCCGCTACACGTATAAAACGCACGCCATGCTGACAGGCGCCTGGGGTATCCCCCTGTCGCCGCTGTTCTCGTTCGAAGGTTTCTTTAACCTCATCGATTCAAAAGGCAAGGATGAAGTGGGCCGCGACACGGCGGTGGAAACGAACATCGACATGCAGGTGATGTTCGACGTGGGCGCGGCCTTGGGCAGCGCCAAGAACACCTTCCGCGTGGGCCTGGAATACCAGTACTGGAAGAACAAGTTCGGCAACTCGCCCGCCACCACGGGCAATGTGGGCCAGACAGCGAAGACGCCGATGATACGTGCGGAGTACCATTTCTAAAATTCATTGTTATTCATCAACACTCACGGTCGCGCCTGATGCCAGCATGAAGCTTTCCTGCTGGAGGAGAGCGCGACCGTGGAACAACTACTACCGTATTACGAGCGCGAGCTGGGCCTGTTCCGCCAGTACACGCGCGAGTTTTCCAGCCGCTACCCGAAGGCGGCCGGGCGCCTGCTGATCGCCGGCGAGACGTGCGAAGACCCGCACGTCGAGCGCCTGATCCAGTCCGTTGCCCTGCTCACTGCCAGGGTCGCCAAGCGCCTCGACGACGCCTATCCGCAATTTACCCATTCCCTGCTTGAAACCCTGTACCCGCACTACCTGCGGCCTTTTCCATCGTGCTCCATCGTGCGCATCGCCGCCGACGAAGCGCCGGGCGGCAGCCAGCTGGCCCAGGTGGTGCATATTGCGCGCGGCACGGTGCTGCGCTCGCAGCCGGTGCAGGGCGTGGCTTGCAAATTCACGAGCGCGTATGACGTGACCCTGGCGCCGCTGGCCATTTCTCGCCTGCATTTCTCGCCGATCATCGACGCTCCGCCCGGCCTGCGCCTGCCCGATGGCGCCAGCGCCTTGCTCAGCATTCAATTCACCAGCAGCAGCGAGCAGTACCACCTGGACCAAGCCGGTTTTTCCAACTTGAGGCTGTTTGCCGATGGCGAACCTTCCGTGCGCGCGGCCCTGCTCGACGCTCTGTTCCTGCACGGCGCTGGCGCGTACGTGGCGCTGGATGAACACAGCCCATGGCAAGCTGTCGAGGGCACGCCACTGGCGCCGGCCGGCTATGCGGACGACGACGCACTGATCCCCATTTCCGCCCGCTCGCACCCGGCCCTGCGCCTGCTGACCGAATATTTCGCGTTTCCGGAAAAATTCCACTTCATCGATATCGGATGGTCGTTGCTGGCCCCGTGGCTGCCGAAAAAGTGCCGCCAGTTCACCTTGCACCTGCCGCTCAAGGGCGTGCGCAGCGACAGCCACGAAGCGCGGCTCTTGTCCGGCGTCAGCCGCGACAACCTGCTGCTTGGCTGCACGCCCGTCGTCAACCTGTTTGCCAAGTCCGGCGTGCCGATCCGCCTCACGCATACCGAGCCCGACTACGCCCTGGTGGCCGATGCCACGCATGCGTTTGCCTACGACATCCACAGCATCGAGGCCGTCACCGTGGTGCGCAAGGACGAGGCCGGCGAGCGCCTGAGCACTTTCTTGCCGCTGTATGCCTCGCTGCAAGGTGCACAGGCAGAGCATGGCCAATACTGGCTGGCGCGCCGCGACGAAGCCGTGGCCGCCATCAGCCCCGGCCATGAAATGCGGCTGAGCCTGATCGACCCGCAGTTTTCACCAGGCAGCGCGGCCTGCGCCACCGTCTCGACGCAGCTGCTGTGCAGCAACCGCGACTTGCCCACGCAGTTGCACTACGGCTTGCCCGGCGGCGACTTGCTGGCCGAAGACGTGCCCGACGGTATCCCCGCGCGCTTCCTGCGCAAGCCCACGCCCAGCGTGCGTTTCCTGGCCGATAACGGTACGCACTGGCGGCTGATTGCGCACCTGTCGCTCAACTACTCCAGCCTCACGCAAGCGGGCCTGGGCGAACTCCAGAAAATGCTGGGCCTGTACGACCTGCCCCGCTCGCCCACCACGCAACGCCTGATCCAGGGCATCGCCACGCTCGAGCACGGCAGTACGCGTGCGTGGATGCCCACCGTGCCGTTTCCCACCCTGATGCCCGGCATCGCCATCCGACTGGGCATCGACGAGCAAGCCTTCGTCGGCAACAGCATCTATATTTTTGCCCAGGTGCTGCAGCGCTATTTCGCTCTGAACAGCCAGCTCAACTGTTTTAGTCAACTGACGCTGCTGTCGCACCGCAGCGGCGAGGAACTCATCCGATGCCCAGAACGCAGCGCCGACGCCACGCCAGCGTGATCCAGCAACTGCTCGACGCGCCGCAGCGCTTCGAGTGCTTTCAGGCGCTGCGCCTGCTGCTGGCGTGGCTGGCAGAACACGGCATCGACGAGCACACGGCGCTGGCAAAGCTCGTGCGCTTCGACAATAGCGTCTCGCTGCGCTTTCCCGCCAGCCAGCTCGAGGCACTCGCGACCGGCGGCATCAACGATGCGGATGCCCTGCTGCAAGCACTGCTGTCCGGCCACGGCCAGCACATCCACCTCACGCCCACCTTCATGGGCTTGCTGGGTTGCCAAGGCAGCTTGCCCAGCCACTATTCGGAACGTATTGCCGCGCACCAGCACAGCGAACGCGACAACAGCGCACGCGCCTTTCTCGACCTGTTTTTCAGCCGTGCAGTGGCCTTGTTTTATCAGGCCTGGCAAAAATACCGCATCGAACAGGCCGGCCACAGCGGGGACTTCCTGTCGCGCCTGCTCGCCCTGGCCGCATGCCGCCCGTGCCAGGACGAGGCGGCAGCCGGCCTGTACAGCGGCTTGCTCCAGCAGCGCAACATCTCGTCCATCGTCGTGGCGCGCATCCTCGCCGACCACTTCGGCGTGCCCTGCCACATCGACGAGGCGACGGGCGCCATGGACGTGCTGGCGCCGCGCGAACAAACGGCGCTGGGCGCGGATAATGCCGTGCTGGGCCAGCGCGCCCTCGTCGGCGAGCGCTGCCGACGTCCCGACCTGGCCGTGCGCCTGCGCCTGGGCCCGCTCACTGCCAGGCAGCACGCCAGCTTCCTGCCGCACGCCCCTGCCAGCGAGCAGCTGCGGCAGATGCTCATGCTCTTCGGCCAGCCGCTCGTACGCTACGACATCGTGCTGGTGCTGTGCGCCAAAGACGTGCACGGCCTGTCCCTGCCTGCCACGGGACAATGCGGACTCGGCTGCAACAGTTTCCTCGGTAGTCCAGCAACGCCGAGCCATCGCGATGACATGCATTACGAAATGCAATTGATGCCCTCATTCAACGATTAATTCTTGCGGTTGCGCAAAACGCTTGTGTTCGCTATTGCTACAGTCGGCCGACTATCCTATCCCTCTCTGAATCAGGGCCGTATTTGACTTGAATATCACTCTGAACGATACTTGGATGAGTCAACGCTCATAGCAACACCAGCACGTATTACTACTGTCAATAACCTTCATCCGTATGCTCTCCTCCACCGCCCCCTACATCGGCCGCTTCGCCCCCTCCCCCTCCGGTCCCCTGCACATGGGCTCGCTCGTTGCGGCCATGGCCAGTTATCTCGATGCGAAGGTGCATCGGGGCACGTGGCTGTTGCGTATCGAGGACCTGGACTATGACCGCAATGTCGAGGGCGCCGACGTCGGCATTCTGGCCAGCCTGCGGCGCTGCGGCATGCACTGGGATGGCGAGGCGACGTGGCAGAGCCGGCGGCTGCCGCTGTACGAGGCGGCGCTCAAGCAGTTGCAGGACGATGGCCTCGTGTATGCGTGCGGCTGTTCGCGCAAGGAGATCCAGGATTCGAACTTGCAGGCGGGCGCGCCGAAAAATGGGGCCGCCGTGTATCCGGGCACGTGCCGCCACGGCTTGGCGCCGGGCAAGGCGGCGCGGGCCTTGCGGCTGCGGGTGCCGCAGGGGGTGAATGCGGTGTACGCGTTTGCCGACCGCTGGGCAGGTCCGCAGCAGCAGGATCTGGCCAGCGAAGTGGGCGACTTCATCGTGCTGCGCGGCGACGGTTACTGGGCGTATCAGCTGGCCGTCGTCGTCGACGATGGCGCGCAAGGCATCACGCAGGTGGTGCGCGGCGCCGATTTGCTTGACTCCACGCCGCGCCAGCTGTATTTGCAGGATGTGCTGGGCTTGCCCCATCCCGGTTTCCTGCACGTGCCTGTCGTCACGAACGACAGCGGCGAAAAGCTGTCCAAGCAGACGGGCGCCCTCGCCTTCGATACAGGAATCCAAGCCACCGAACTGCTGACGTCGGCGTTGCTGCCGGCCGCCCGCTTCCTCGGCCTCGACATACGTGCCGACAAGGTGGAAGATTTCTGGCGGCAAGCCATTCCCGCCTGGGCGCAGCGGCTGGCGCAACTTCCCGAGCGCACATAAAAAAACCCGCCGCGGCGCGAACCGGGCGGGTTGGAGCGCAGGCGCCAACCGCTAGGGCCGGCCCTGGAACCGAACACTGAAGAAAACCGTAGCGAGCGGCAGTGAGTTGCGGCTGAGAAGCGGAGCTGTGCTTTAGCACAGTGAGCATCGCAGGCCGCAAATCACGACGCGCAGTAGGTTTGCTTATGTGTTCTTAGAAGTTGCCTTTGAACTGCACGCCAAACTGACGTGGCTCATTGATGAAGCCCGTACGGTTGTTGAAGTCGATGGCGCCCGTGATGCGCTGGGTGTCGGTGATGTTACGGCCAAAAACGGCCATTTCATACTTGCCTGCATCCCAGGTGTAACCCACGCGCAAGCCGCCTTCGACCATCGGCTTGCCGGTGAACTCGGTTGCCTCATACAGGAAGAAATTGATCTTGCTGCGGTAAGCCCAGTCCGTGAAGACGAAGAATTCGCCGTTCTCCATCGGGATCGAATAACGGCCCGTGGCGGTGATCGTCCACTTCGGCGCTTGCGGCAATGGATTGCCGTCAATGATGGCGCGGTTGCCAGTGGTCAGCGAATCGGTCACGGTGCAACGCGTTTGGGCGCAGGTAGCGATCGACAGGCTTGGATCCTTGATTTCCGTGAAGTTGTAGCTGCCGCCCAGGGACATCTTCAGGCTCGGCGTGACAAAACCTTCCAGTTCCAGTTCCGCGCCGCGGCCATTCGTCTTGGCTGCATTGATCAAACGCGTCACGTTCGAGGTGCCGCCCACGACCGTCAATTGCTGGTTCTTCACCTGGTAGTTGTACAGGCTGAAGGCGACACGGGCGCGGCGCTCGAACAAATCGGCCTTGATACCGGCTTCAAACGAGGTGATCGTTTCCGCATCAGCCACGGTGACAGGCACGCTGGTGCTGGCCGGGGCGATACTTGGCGCGCGGAAACCGGTGGCAACACGGCCGTAGAAGTTCACGTCCTTGTTGTATTTATAGGTGCCGCTCAAGTCCCAGTTGACCTTGGCTTTGCTGACATCGGCGCTGGTCGGGCTGACCTGCACGATGTTGGTCGCTTGCACCGTGTTGAAATCTTTCTTGTCCTTGGTGTAGCGCAAGCCGGCACGCAGCATGAAGTCATCGTTGACGGCGTAGTTGACGGAACCAAAGGTTGCCCAGGCCGAGTTCTTCTGGCGGCTGGCCAGGTGCGTGGTCAGCACATGCGTGTCGGTATTGAAGTTGTCGGTGAAGCCGTTGGCATCTTCGTTGAAATAGTACACGCCAGCCTGCCAGTTGAGCGGACCGGCATTCTTCGATTCGGCGCGGAACTCCTGCGAGTATTGCTTCACGCTGGTAATGCCGCCGGCCGTTTCAACCTGGAAAGGAATGAAGCCCGGGCCCGTTGGCGTGCCGCCGTCGATGTCGCCATGCGACACGTAATTGCCGACCTGTTCAAAGCCGGTGACCGAGTACAGCTTAATACCGTCCAGATCCCAGCTCAGGCGGGCGCTGGCGCCGTTGGTGCGCAGGCGCTGGAAGTTCGGCGCATTCGTGAACGACTTGTTCGGGTCGAAACCGTCGACGATATCGTTCGTGCCCTGCTTGATCATGTTGGCGTAGAAGATGCGCGCGCTGCCCGTGGTGCTGCGCTGGTGCACATTGAACAGGGCGTTGAACATGGTGTTCGGCGCGTACAGCAGTTGCACGCGTTCGGCGTGTTCATCGTAGCCGTCGAGCGCGTTTTTCTGGCCCGTAAACGTGTTGTCGACGTAGTCGTCGCGATGCTGGCGCAGGGTCGAGAAGCGCAACGCCCATTCTTTGCTCAGTGGCACGTTGACGGCGCCGTCGAAATTGGTCGTGTTGTGCGTGGCGGCGGAAACGTTGTAATAGCCTTCAACCTTGTCCAGGTTCGGCTTGACGGATTCGAACTTGACCACGCCGGCAGGCGTATTGCGGCCGAACAAGGTACCTTGCGGGCCCCGCAGCACTTCCACGCCAGCCACGTCGAAAATCGGATAGCCCTTGAGGATAGGATTTTCTTGCACGACGTCGTCGTAAATCAGGGAAACAGGTTGCGATGCAAAGATGTTGAAGTCGGTATTGCCGTAGCCGCGGATGTAGAAGCGAGGGAAGGTACGGCCGTTCGACGACTCCACGTTCAAGCTCGGCACTTTGCCGGCCAGCACGCGGATATCTTGACCGCCAGAGACCAGCACGTCGAGCTTTTCATCGCGCAGCAGCGATACGGAGACGGGCACGTCGCGGATATTTTCCTTGCGGCGCTGCGCCGTCACGGTCACGGTTTCCAGCTGGCTGGCCGCAGGAGTCGTATCAGCAGCGACTTCATCAGCATAGGCCGAGCCGATAGGCAGGGCTGCGGACAGTGCCAGCATGGCGGCGCTTTTGGCGCACAACCGCTTGTGCATCTTGGACATCTTGATCATGTTGTTTCCCAGAAGTTTAAAAAAGAATTGCGAAACCTGTCTCCGGCGTATGTACGGCGCTGGATGATCGTCCGCACCATCATGGTGCGGCAGCGCGAGCGGATGTCTCTCCGCTCCTGGCGTCATTGGCTCTGCCCTGGCTGTCGTGCTTGCTGACAGCGGTAGCGGCCGCATCTCCGGGATGTCTGATGAACACCAACTTTTGAGTAAGGCGCCAATTTAATTCAAGCGCCTTGTGCGCTGCAAGAATATTGTTATGTAAAATATTCATTCATCAACATAAAGGGCCGACTAGTGGTTATTCAGCCACAATAGCGCCCTTGTCTGGCTATTTCCCCTGATGACTTGCTGCATGGCACGTCTTTTTCGCCTGGCCAGCCGAAAGCGGAATGCGCATCCAGCAAGACAGCCCCGAGGGTGAAAATAGTTGTAATATCGCCAGACTTGCGCTGCCATGCCGCCCCATTCCAGTGCGGCGGCGGCCCCCCTGCACCATCGTTAATTGCCGTCATGCCAGAACCCAGCCAGCCCAGCTACGCCGTCCCTTCCTCCACCGTCGCCGCCCAGGCGGCGCATTTACTGCTGAGCGCTCATTGCGACATCGTCTGGAGCACGAAAACCTTCGGCCAGTTCGATATCGACCAGCCATCCTGGCGTGCCTTCACGGGCCAGACCGAGGCCGAGCTGCTGGGCCGCGGCTGGGTCAATGCCCTGCATCCGGACGACCGCAACTTGCCTTACGTCATGCCATCGCACCTGACCAGCGTGTTCGAAGCGGAATACCGGCTGCGCCACGTCAGCGGCGCCTACCGCAACATGCTGGTGCGCATGCTGCCTGTGCTGGCGCCCGACGGCGGCATCGTTGAATGGCTGGGCTCGCATTGCGACGTGACGCAGCAAAGGCAGACGGAACAGCGGCTGCGCCTGGCCATGCAGGGCGGCCGCATGGGCACGTGGGAGATCGACCTGGGCAGCGGCAGCATGGCTGGCTCCGATGCGTTCAAGGCCAATCTGGGCCTGCCGCCTGACAGCCATATCGATTACGCGCAACTGACGGGCGCCATGCTCGACGGCGACCTGCAGCACTGGCAAACGGTGGTGCACGCGGCCATCGCCAGCGCCAGCGATTTTGAAGTCGACATCCGCGTGCGCTGGCCCGATGGCGCGCTGCACTGGGCACACATGCGCGGCACCTGCGCCAGCGACGGTGCCGGCAACGTGATCGGCCTGTCCGGTATCTCGCTCGACCTGACGGCCAGCAAGCAAAACGAGGAAACCCTGCGCCTGACCCTGGCGGCCGGCGAAGTGGCCACCTGGAACTGGGACATCGTTGCCGACCGGGTCACGGCCGACAGCAATATGGCGCGCTTGTTCCCCGTCAATGCCGATGCGGCCGCTGCGGCGCCGCTGGCGCGCTACCTGGACATCATCCATCCCGATGACCGCGAGCAAGTCAGCGCGCAGATTGCCCAGGCGCTACAGACACACACGCCGTTCGAGGCCAGCTACCGCGTCGGCGCCGGCGATAGCCAGTACCGCTCGGTCATCGCGCGGGGCCGCGCGGAATACGCGCCCGATGGCACGCCCTTGCAATTGCCCGGCGTCCTGCTCGACATCACGCGCCAGAAGCAGGTGGAAGACGCGCTGCGCCGCAGCGAGGAACGCTACCGCACCCTGATCGAGCTGATGGACCAGGCCTTTTGCGTGATCGAAATGCTGTACGACGAGCAGGGCCGCCCCGTGGATTTCCGCTACCTGGAAGGCAATCCCTCCTTCGTCAAGCAGTCGGGACTGGAAAACGCCATTGGCAAGACCATCCGCAGCTTCGTGCCCGACCACGACCAGCACTGGTTCGACCTGTACGACCAGGTCGTCAAGACCGGCGAGCCCGTGCGCTACGAAAACGAAGCCGTGGCCATGGAGCGCTGGTTCGAAGTCTTCGCCGCGCGCCTGGGCGGCCCCGGCAGCCGCCTGCTGACGGTATTGTTCAGCGACATCAGCGAGCGCAAGCGGTCTGAACAGCAGTTGCGCCAGCTGGCCGACAACCTGTCCGAAATGGACCGGCGCAAGACGGAATTCCTCGCCACCCTGGCGCACGAACTGCGCAATCCGCTGGCGCCCATCCGCAACGGCTTGCAGATCATGCGCCTGGCCGCCGACAAGCCCGCCACCGTGGCGAGGGTGCGCGACGTGATGGAGCGGCAAGTCAATCAGATGGTGCATCTGGTCAATGATTTGCTGGACGTGGCCCGCATCACGCGGGGACAGATCGAACTCAAGCTTGAACGCACGGATCTGAAAACCATCATCGCCAGCGCCGTGGAGACGAGCATGCCGCTGATCGAGGCGGGTCGTCACCAGTTGCAAGTGGAACTCGACGAGCAGTCACTGCCGCTCGAAGCCGACCCCACGCGTCTGGCGCAAGTGCTGGGCAATTTGCTCAACAACGCCGCCAAGTACACGCCGGCCGGCGGCCACATCGGCTTGCGCGCATTACGCGATGGTCACGAGGCATTGATCGAAGTCAAGGACAGTGGCGTCGGCATACCCGCTGAATCGATCACGACCGTGTTTGACATGTTCACGCAGGTGGGACAAAACATGGGGCGCGCGCAAGGCGGCCTGGGCATCGGCCTGTCCCTGGTGCGTCGCCTGGTCGAGTTGCACGGCGGCAGCGCCACGGTGGCCAGCCCCGGCGCCGGCCTGGGCAGTACCTTCAGCGTGCGCCTGCCCCTGCTGGCGGCGCAGCCGGCCGCCCCCGTCGCACTGGCCGCACCCGCCATTACCGACAGCGGCCCGCAGTTCCGCGTGCTGGTGGTCGACGA
Organism: Janthinobacterium sp. Ant5-2-1; assembly: GCF_001445815.1. Lineage (NCBI taxonomy): Bacteria > Pseudomonadati > Pseudomonadota > Betaproteobacteria > Burkholderiales > Oxalobacteraceae > Janthinobacterium > Janthinobacterium sp. Ant5-2-1. Next base: position 43,917 of record NZ_LNCE01000068.1, read on the forward strand.
TAATGTCGACGCGGCCGTTACCCTCGCCGCCGTGCTCGACATGATGGGCCATGCAACGCAAGTGGCCCACGATGGCGCGCAAGCCCTTGCCGTGGCGCCGCAATTCTTGCCAGACGTCATTTTTCTCGATATCGGCCTGCCCGGCATGAATGGCTATGAAGTGGCGCGCGCGCTGCGCCTGATACCGGCGGGCGACAACGTCGTGCTCGTTGCATTGACGGGCTGGGGCGCCGAAAACGACCGCAGCCAATCGAGCGCGGCCGGCTTCGACCACCATCTGACCAAACCGGCCAACCTGCTCGCCATCGGCGAACTGCTGGCTACCCTTTCCACTCCGAAAACACTAACAGACCATGACTGAATCCCTGAACCACGTCCGCCGCAACCTCCTGCTGGCCGGCGGCGCCGCCCTGCTCTGCCCAACACCGCTGCTGTTTGCCGCGCCCGCCACCAGCATCGCCGCCGCCCAGACGCAACTGGCCGCGCTGGAACAGGCCGCAGGCGGACGCCTCGGCGTTGCCGCCTGGCGCCAGGGCAGCGAGCTGCGCGTCGCCTATCGCGCCGACGAACGCTTCCCCCTGGCCAGCACCTTCAAGGCCATGCTGGCGGGTGCCGTGCTGGCGCGCAGCGTCAGCCAGCCGGGCTTGCTGGACCAGCACGTGCGTTACGAGAAAAAAGAACTGGTCACCTACTCGCCCATCACGGAAAAGCATCTGGCCGACGGCATGAGCGTGGCCGACCTGTGCGCCGCCACCTTGCAGTACAGCGACAATAGCGCGGCCAATTTCTTGATGACACTCTTGGGCGGGCCGCAAGCCGTGACGGCGTTTGCACGCAGCATCGGCAATACGGTGTTCCAGCTGGAACGCTGGGAAACGGAATTGAACAGCGCCATCCCCGGCGAAGTGCGCGACACGGCCAGCCCCGCGTCGATGGCGCACAGCTTGCAGCAATTGTTATTGGAAAATAGCTTGCCGGCACCGCAGCGCCAGCAACTGGACGCCTGGATGCGCGGCAACACGACGGGCGACAAGCGCATCCGTGCCGGCGTGCCTGCCGGCTGGCAGGTGGCCGATAAAACGGGCTCGGGCGCGTATGGCAGCGTCAACGATATTGGCGTGGCCTACCCGGCCAGCGGCGCGCCGCTGGTCATCGCCGTGTACTACACGCGCGAACAGAAAAAAGTGGACACGAACCAGGACATCATCACGGCCGCCACGCGCATCGTGACGGCCGCGCTGGTGTAATTACTTCGGCAAGGCAGCCATGAAGCCGGCATACGTCGACCAGGCGGGGTCGGCGGCGCTGCGGATTTCGATCGGGAACTTTGGACGCGGCGCCAGCGCCGTGTTCAGACGATTGAAAAACTCTTCGCCCGACTGCGTGTAATAAATCCATTCGCGCAAGTTTTCACCGGTGGACACCAGCGCCAGGGTGGCGAAGCCGTCTTCTTCCACCACAGGGGCCAGCGCCGCTTCCAGCTCTTCCATGTGCTCGCGCTCGTTCGGCGCGGGCATGCCCGTTTCGTCCTCGTAACGCCAGGCGATGATGATGCGGTCGGGCTGCGACGACAGGTCCCAGTCGTCATGGAAAGTATCGACATAGCGATAGATGATGGCCATCTCGTCGCTATGCGTGACGATGGTGCCCCAGCTGCGGGCGGAAGTGGAATTTTCGTTCATGGTTGCAACAGTCAAAAAAATAAATCGAGGGTGCGCAGCTTACAGCACTGGCGGGCAAGTCACATTCCACGCATCATATTGGGCACCGCTCTTGCGCAGCCAGACACGGGCGTAGCTGTCGCGATCGCTCTTGAACACGAGCGCATAGCGCTCTTCGGCACGCGGTGCGGCGGCGCCCACGTCGACGGCCGCCAGCGAAAATTTCAGCGCCCGCAACGGGGCGCACGCCGTATTGCCAGCCATCAGCAAGCGCGCCCGTTCCAGCAGCGACTTTTGATAAAGCAACACGCCTTCCAGTTCCGCATCGGGGACGCGCTGCAGCATGCGCACGGGTTCGGCCACCGCGCGGCAGGTGCCACGGTCGAGCCAGGCGTAATACTCCATGCCCGCTTCCTGCCAGCGCGCCTGCTTGCCCTCGCCATGCAGAACGAACTTGGTACGCTGCGTCCGGCACAGCGCGCCATGGCCGCGATACGGCGACGTTTCGACGCTGCCCACCACTTCGCTGCCGCGTCCACCCACCACGGGCACGCTCTCGAACACGGTGCGCGCCGCCGGCTCGCCCGGATATTGCTGCGCATAAAATTCCAGCAGAGACGCGCGCTGCTGCGCATCGACCGCCACGGCCTCGGCGGCACTGGCAGAGAGGCACACGGCCGACACTACACACAGCGCCAAGGGGCGCACGAAATAAGCTGGCATGGATCCTGGCATGGCATTCCTTCATCGACGTTCAAGGGCGGGTATCGCCCAAGCGCAGATTATATAGTTACCAGGAAATGGCAGGCGGACGCGGGGTCAGGAGGTGCGGAAGTTGACGCCGCCAGCGAGCAACCTGGCGCCGCAAGTGGTGATGTCGCCTTCGAAGGCGATGGCGATGCCGTTGATGCTGTGCCGGGACGAGCCGCTGGCAATCTTGCAGCCCTGATACCCCTTGACAGGGCAGCTGCACAGGTCCCCGACGCAGGCGACGGCAATGCCATTGACCGTAAAGTGTGTGGCGGCACAACTGAGTACCTTGCCGCCGTGCGACGTGGCGTCCCCAAAACGGATGACTTTTCGCATGCTGCCTCCCGAGTTATTGTCCCGCCTGGCTTTCCAGGATGGCTTCCACCGATGGCGCCGCGTAGTTGGCCGGATCGACGGACGGCGTGACGCGGCTGCGGAAGATATCGCCATTGGCGTCCTGCTGCTGGCGTTTGGCATCCGATGGCGGCGTAATGAAGATGATGCTAGCCTCATTGCTGTCGCGCAAATTAATCGCAGCACTCGCGCCGCCATCACGATAGCTGCCCATCACGCCAATGGCCATCTGCATGAACCAGGTGGCCGCACCGGTATTACCCAAGCGATGATCCGTATTGATGAATTGCGTGCTCTTGCTGCTGTCGATTTCCGGCCCGCCCTGTGACGCATAGTCATGCAACATACCTTCGAGCATCAGCAACTGCTCGGGCTGCTTGCCTGTGCCCGCCACGATGCGCGCGGGTCCCTTGCCGCGCTCCGCTTCAGGCAAGGTCTGCAGCGCCTGCTGCCAACCCGCATTGAACATCTTCTGGCGCTGCTCACGCCGCGTGACGGGCTTGCCCTCTTCATCTGCGAATTTGACGAATACGGGCCGATGCACGAAACCGAACGAGGGCAAGCGGTCGAAGGTTTCCATCTGTTCCCGGTTCCACGGAATGGGAAACCACGGCGTCGGCTTCCAGTCACGCGGAGGGCGATTTTCCCAGGGATTGAGTTTATCAAAGGTATGCAAGCCCACGCCGCGGATATCAGGCCGCTGGGCGAAGGCAGTGGCAGCAGCGAGCCATTCGGCGACGGTGGGCTGACGAAGTATTGGAGGAAATTCCGCGCCTAATTCCTTATCTGGTTTTGCCAGAGATTCCATCAATTGATAATACATCGCTCTGAATTGCTCTTGTACGAACTTATTTTCCGGGTCGTCCCATATCGCTGACCGCAAAAGTTCAACACGTTCGCGCCGTGCCAGTACAAATGCCACGGTGGTATCAGGCATATCGGGTATGTAATACCCATCCTGCAGCATTTTTGCATCCCCTTTCGCGCGGATACCATCTCTCGTCCCTGCACTATCATCGGCCATCAGAACCACATACGGCACATCAGGATGGGTATCAAAAAACTCAAAGATGTTGAGCAGCAATTTATCAGGATGTTCAGCCAGACTCCAGGGAGCTATCGAAAACAAATGCCATGCCATGCCGGAAGTCCCCGCGCCGGCAATCAATCCAGCCGTAGGTACCCCAGCTTCAGGCTGTTGCTTAAAATCACGAATTGGTGGGCCAGCATAAAATGACGGCACTCCCCAGTACAGCGGTGTAAAGTTAATTCCATTCTCCATCGCATCGTATGCACGCCCTCCGCTGACCCCATTTTTATCCAAGGTACTCCACGCGTACTTGCTCTTGTCCTGTTCTCGGATAGAAGTAAAAGCACTACCTTTTTGTAAGGCATCCCATAGTCTGGCTTGCCGATACCGATCAAAGGTCACTCCAAGTCCTATCACTTCCAAGACATATTCGTCCCGCGATGTAGAACCATCGACACTCTCTTTCTGAACCTGCGCTGCTCTCTTTTTCGATGCCGACTCTCGTTCATTTGCTTGTGCCGACACACTGATCCACCTAACAAATAGGACAAGAAACAGTACTAGCAATGGAATGCCCATCCAACGAACGACGGTCATAATGACCTCCTATTCCAACTATTGAAAGGTATCGCTCCCAGTTAATCGCAGAGCGAGCAGAAAACCATAAAAATCCAAAGTCATTCAAGTTTTCGACTGCTTGATGTCAGAGGTCCTTTTGCCGCTTTTGGTCTCTGATATGACGATTTTCCACAAAGACCCGGTCAGCAACGGTAGATCAGCGGGTAAAACACCTGAGTTGTAATAAGATATGTTCCCTTTGATTACATTTTTTCTCCAACTATCTTCCGTATCAAAATACATACGAAAAGTCTCAAGAAACTCCGGCCATAAAAGGATTCCTGGCCGTCGCTTCCCACTTTCGTACGATATCTTCACCCGCCAATCCGCCACAGCACATAAATACGCATAGAACTGCGGATCAGAACTAGCCTTGCCGCTGCCAATCGCCACGTCATACGCAGTTACCTGGCTGTGATTTTTAGCGCTTCCGATAATCGAACTGTGGAAGGACTTGGCACTGACCTCACGTTGCCAGCGCAACCGCGCCTCATTCGGGCTTTCCTCGATGGTTGCCAAGACATTTCCTTCCGTGTAGCGGGTGGCGGCAATGACCTTGCGTTGATCGAGCGGCCCTTTGCCATCGAGTTTCTTTTCCTTGTTATAGGCTGTCGTCATCAAGACCAGTTCGGCCCCGCGTATGGCTTCGTCGCGCTCTGGGAAGCGGCGATAGCCGGCCGGATCAGGGCGATCCTCGGCGCTTGTGTGCAGGCCGCTTCCACTGGTAAGCGCCACTGACGCATCGCAGGGATCGACTTCTTCCGTAGGTCCCTGATCTTCAGGTTTGCGGTTTCGCATCATCGAGGTTTTTGGAATATTGAGCGGATCGATTTGCGAAGTGCCGCGCAAATCAGCCGGCACCGGCTGTTTCAACGCCTCGCCATTGATGGTGCGTATGCCATTACGCTGTTCCGTCTTGCTCAATCTGGTATTGATAGGCCAGGCCACTGCTTTATGTTGTGCACGGTATTTTCGTAATGAAACATCGACGTGTGCCTGTTCGTTTTCTGTCATGAGGCGCAGTGGAAAATCAAATGGCGGCGGCTTGCCTACCAACGACATCGTGGTCTTTCCAGTGGCCGGATCCAGCCTGGTCTTGTTGCTGAATACCCGCTGATAAAATCTGCCACCCAGTTCCGCCAGCGCGCCACGTACCTGTGAGCGCTCCACCATCTTGGTATGGCCGGAGGAAACGCTAACCCCATCAAGGCTGAGAGTCTCCTCCTCTTCCACCAATTCGCTTCCCGATGCATAATCGGGCACGCCATCCCAGCCTATGCCCTGGATGTTATCCAGTGCCACCGTCATGTCTTCAGGGCAGAAATATAGATAAACCTTGCGGCGGTTGTCGCGGTCGTCAGCGCTCTGCCAGCGGCTGCCGACCATGCCGCGATGCTCATCCTTTTTCAAGTTGGCAAACTGCGGCTGGCAAGCCTGGCCGTTGCCTTTCGCCACACCGGCCACGATATTCACCAAAGTCTTCAGGCGCGCACCCAGAGTCTGCGCACCACTGAGCAAATGGTAATAGGGCTTCATCGCCGCATCCTCGCCGCCATCGAACCAGGCGGCTCCTCGCATCAACAGAGGCAGACTGTCCACCAGGCTGTACGGCGGATGCGTGAGTATCAGATTATCGGCCGGTGCCAGCCCCTTTTCCATCAGCATGGCTTGCGCCAGCAGCGACAGCAGACAGCCCTGGCTGTGCGCAACGATGCTGACGGTATCATCCGCATCGTAATCGCGGATCATGGAAATGAGCGCAGCCAATCGCTGGGCCGCCAATACCATGTACATGCGCCCGGGCGCCGTCTTCAGTGGCCGCAAAGCATCTCCCATGGGATCGCCAGGCGCAAAGATACCCGGACGCCACATGTCGGGCAAGCTGCTGGTGGCGTTGCCGAAAGGACCTCCTTCCTTGGACAGATCCTTGTCCAGGCGATTGCCGTAGCGGTCGACGAACTGGCCGTTGATGGTTTTGCATTTCACTGCCACTTCACGGTAGCCCCAGTAAAACGGAATCACGGGGCTGTTGGTATCCTTGGTGATCGTGCGCTTGAAGAAGACGGCGTCGGGATCATCTTCCAACTTGTCCTTGTCCGCCGCCACGGGCATGCGGTAGGTGGCCGGCGTAAATGGCCGTCCCAGCCTGGCGGCCAAACCGGTGCACAAGCCGTCTTCCACCGCTTTGTAGCTGACACCCACGTCGTTGACGCCATGGATGACGATGATATTGCCTGGCAGGTTGCGGCGTATCTTGACCTTCTTGCACACGCTGCGTTCGCAATGCAGGATCGCCACATCCTCGCCGACGACGTACGGTATTTTCGGATAGCTGCCCATCGCACGCTCCTGGCGTCATCAATCCTTGTTGTTGAACACTTCGATGGCGGCCAGGTGCATCGCTGCGCGCTCCAGCACATCCGTCTTGCCGCCTCCATCACTGCGTCCATCTGCCGACGAGCCGTCGCCCAGCTTCACGGCAAAGTGCGCCTGCGGCGCCAGTTGCGGTGCTGGCGGCACGCCATCAGCGGGACTGTCATCGCCCTCATATTGAAAGATAAACTGCTGATCGGCCTTGCCCTCGGCAAAGCTTGGCAATTGCACCTCCATGCTCTGCGGGTCATGGAACACAAAGTTGGGTGCATGGAAGTTCAGCGGCGACTTGCTGCCAAAGGTAATGCCATCGGCGATGCGGATGAATGCGCCGTGCTTGGAAATCAACACGATTTCATCGGCCATCCCCGTCAACTTGCCGTCGCTGGCCGTCAGCTTCAGGTTTTTCCCCGCATTGAGCTCCATGTCGTCATGCTGGCTTTGCAGCAGGAACTTGCCATGGTGCGCGATGGCGCGGATGCCGTCGGCATGAGAAAACAGCGAGATGCCCTTGCCTGCGTTCACGCTGTAGCGCTGGCCGGCCACCGCTTGCAGGTGCTGCTGCGCCACCGTATCGATATTGCTGACGGCATAGCTGACGATAGCTTTCGAGCTGGCAAAGCTGATGCCGGCAGGCGCCGTCACGGTGATCGCCGCCGCACCGCCCGATTCGGCACGGGGTTCCGTATTGCTGCCGCCTTCCCAGCCTTTCAAGCTGTGCTGCAATTCCTGCTGCGCCTGGTCTTCCTGCTCCAGTGCCTGATGCGTCGCGGCATAGCTGCCCAGCGAGCGAAACAGTTCCAGGCAGTTTTCCATCAGGCCCAGATATTCGCTGCGCGCCATGTGCCCGCCGTCGCCGTTCAGGCGCTTCCAGGCCGAGATCAGCATGCCCTTGCCCGCCCGCATGGCCAACTGCTCGTCGGTGCGCAGTTCGGCGCCTTCGCCCCGCGCTGTGCCTTGGCCATTGCGCCGGTCCTGCGTCAGCCAGCCCAGGTTGAGCTGGGTGGAACCATGATCGCTGGCAAGCTGGACATTGATTTGTCCATGGACATCATCAAAGCGCAACTGATTGCCACGCGAGCCCTTGATCTCGCGGCTCTTGATACCGGACAAATAACGGTTGCCCGGCAAGTCGCCAGCCTTGCTCAAGGCAACTGGCTGCGCGCTATGGTTGTACAGCTGCCCCACGATAATGGGCCGGTCCGGGTCGCCACCGAGGAAAGCCAGCAAGACTTCGCTGCCCACGCGCGGTAACCCCAGGTAGCCGCATTGTTGCATGCTGCCGGGACCGTTTCCCGCCCAACTCGACGCGACTCTTACCCAGGCCGAATCGGCATCGGTGTCGGAGGCGCCCGTGCCGCCGGCATGCTCGTGGTCCGCCTTGCGCGTGGCTGGAAAGCGCACCTTGACCCGGCCCATCGCATCGCAATGGACTTCCTCATTGGCAGGCCCCACCACCACGACGCTTTGCACGGTCACTGGCGGCAGGTCGGTGCGCGTGTCATAGGCTGGAATGATGGGCACGCCGCGCCGCACGACAGCCACTTCAATACGCATGCGCAAGGCTCCACCGTCCACCTCGGCCGCCAGATCGCGCTGCTTCTGCACGCCCTCATCGTCCAGCCAACGGTTGCGCGCAAACAGGCGTGCCACCCTGGCGGCTAGCTCCCTGGGTAAATTATTTTGCGCCGCCACCTGCAGCGACGTGACGACAAAATCGCGCTCGGCCGCTGGCAAGGCGTCGATGTCGGGGTGCTCGGCCAAAGTGAAGTATTCGCCCGGACACAGGTCGCGTACGCTGCCTTCGGCGTGAAAGCAATGGCTTTCGTAATCGTGCTGCTGCATGGCCAGCATGCCAAGCTGGCACAACGCCTCATGATCCATGCCCGCGCGCGGCGGCAGCACGCGGTAATCATCGAGGGTGGCGGCAATGGCATTGCCATGCATGCCTTGCAAGCCCTGGCCTAATGCATCGGCAGTCATGAACGGCCGCGCGCGCGGGTGTTCTTCATTCCAGCTATGGCGCGTCACCTTGCCCGCCTGCAGCTTGCGCACTTCGCTCCACGAGGTGAGCGTGTCGCGTTCTTCCGTCGCGCGGTCCGCGTGATAGCGCACGGTGTCCGCCATGTTTTTTCGCAAACCATCCGCGTGGTTGAACAACACCAGGGTATGCGCCGGCTCGGCATGTGCATCCGTGTCTCCCTCCGCACGGAAAAACCAGGCGACACCGCTGCGCTTGAGCAGGCGCCGTACAAAGGCAGCATCGGACTCATTGTGCTGCATGACAAACTCGCGCTGCGGATATGCTTGCGCCTCGAAGAAATCGGCAAACGCATACTGGAAGGCGTGTGCCAGCACGGTATTGCTGCGTATCCATTCATCGAGCAAGGTCTTGACGATCTCGATATCCGTCAGGCGCCGGAAGACGCGCGTATTGCAGCGTTTTTCCATGATGGCGAAGGCGTCCGTCAGCACCAGCTGGTAGCTGGCCAGCGCACCGTCACTATCACCGGCGCTCGCTTGCGTGACGATGCCGCAGATACTACGCAGCTGCCCCTGGTCAGTGACGATATCGAGCGCGGCGGGCAAGGCAATCAAACTGCTCAGCGGCAAGTCGGCATGCGTCGAGACGCACAGCACGCGGTACTCGACGCCGCCACAGATGGCCTCTCTGCCGGCAATGCGCTGCGGTATCAGCACGCCTGCCGGCACCTTGGGCGAAACACCCAGGCGCAGGCGCAAGGGACGCTGGGCATCCGATATCGACTCGTCACTGTCCATGGCGTTCTCCTCGTTCACACTTGCCTCTAGTCAAGCTGGAGAACCGACAATGCCATGGGATGACAGTGAAATACTTGATATTTAGTAAGAACCCGCCAAGGTTCCCAATACATCCATCAACCTTTGCCGCTTGGCCAGCAGGGCGGACCGTGAGCAGCACCATGGGGCGCCATCGCAGCGCCCATTATCCAAGCTGCATTCCTCACGCCATCAGCGCTGGTAATTCTTGAAGAAATTCCAGCTGATTACGGTGGCGTCCGGGCCCAGTTCATCGCTGAAGGGCCAGCCGGGAGGGCCGCCGCTCCACGCATGGTTCATGCCTTCGACCGTGTACTTTTGCGCGATGACGGCGCCGTTGCGCAGGTACGTGTCGATGGAGTAGCTGCGGCCGTAAGGCACCGTCTGGCGCACGATGCTGTCGGCACGGTAGCGCACGCTGTCATTGTCGAGGCCATCGTCGCCATAATCGCTGGTCTGCAGGAATTGCTCGATGGTTTGCTCGCCATTGACGGGATTGACGACGATGTCGGACGTGCCGTGGAATACCATCGTCGGCATCAGGCGGCGCGGCGAGCCGGAGCAGCGCCACGCATCCTTGCCGCGTACTTTCGGGTCGAACGAACTGCCATTGAAGAGGGAATCGGCGGCCGTGACCAGGCCGGTGGCGCCCTTGTACATGCCGCCCGAATGCACCATCACGGCGGCGAACACGTCCGAATAACAGGCGGCCATGATGGAAGCCATGGCGCCGCCCGCCGAGATACCCGTCACATACACGCGGCTATCCTGCACCGCATATTGGTTCTTGACCTTGTTCAAGATGCCCATCAGCACGGCCGGCTCGCCCGTGCCCCGCTCCTGGTTCAGCGGCAACATGAAATTCCAGCAGCGCATGGGGTTGGCCGTGACGTTCTGGCGCGGATAAACGACGATGAAGTTTTCGCTGTCGGCCAGCTGGTTGTAGCGGCTGACGGCGGCCATGCTGTTGGGCTCGGAACCACAGCCGTGCAGCATCAGCACGACGGGCAGCGGCGTGTTGGCGTTGTAATTGCTCGGTAGCCAGACCTGGTATTCGCGCGATCCCCACAGGCTCGCATACAGGCCGAAGTCCCACTGCCCGGCGGCAGCCGGCAGCGCGGCCAGCAAGCCGCAGGCGGCGATGAGTGCGGATACGAAGTGACGCAGTTGGTGATGCAGATGTGCCATGCCAGTCTCCTGATTGTTATTAAGGACGAAAACAGCGACAACAAACCAGCCTGGCGCTAACCAGACTGGCACTTCAACAACCTTTTAGAACTTGTAGCCAACCTTGGCGATGATCTGGCGCGGCGGACCATAGAAACCGTCGAGAATGAACACGGCCGGAATGTTGTAGCCATCCGTGCGATAGCGTTTATTACCCAGGTTGCTGCCGTGCAAGCTGAAGGTCCAGTTCTTCGGCGCTTCCCACACGACGCCAGCCGTCCAGATGCTGTAGCCGCCCTGTGCCAGGGTTTCGCTCAAGTCCGTGGTCGGGTAGACCTTGCTGCGGTAGCCATAGCCGACCATGCTGCGCAAGGCGCCGCCGAAGACGTCGCGGTCCGTGCGCGTCAGGTTCAAGCCCACTTGGCGGGCTGGCGTGTTGCTGAACTTTTGCGTGTCCGCGATGTTCTTGCCGCCGCTCATGAACTCGTCATAGCTGGCATTGAGCAGGGCGAGGAAACCGTTGACTTCCCACTGGCGGTTGGGCCGCCACGAGAATTCGAACTCGGCGCCTTTCACGGTGGCCTTGCCCGCATTCGTGAAGTCGCCATAGAAGCCCGGCACGCCGCCCGGCTGCACGTAGCTGGTAAACACGGACAACTGGATATCCTTGTAACGGTTGTAGAACAAGGCCACGTTGGCGTCGAACGTGTCATCCGGCGCCGCATATTTCATACCCACCTCCAGCGCGTCGAGTTTTTCATCCTTGTACGGCCGCGCCGAATCGGGCACCACCAGGTTGTTGGCGCGCACGTTGTAGCCGCCCGACTTGAAACCGCGCGACAGGTTGCTGTAGAAATTCGTCGTCTTCGACGCTTCATAACGCACGGACAATTTCGGCGAGGTATTGCTGACGGATAGCGACTTGTCGAAATCGGCCGCCGTCTGGATGGGCCGCGTAAAGCCCACGTCAGCAAAGGCGCGGTTGAGCACGATGGCGCGCTTTTCCTCGCGCGTGTGGCGCAAGCCCGCATTGATGCTCCAGACCTTGCCCAGCGGCCAGGTCCAGTCCGTGTACAGCGCCGTGCTGTCCGTCTCCACCGTGCTGACGGCGGCCGTGAACTGACGCCCCAGGAAGTTGTTGTAGATGCCGCCGCCGGCCGTGCCTTCGAAGCGGTACAGGCCGATCACGCCGGCGCCGTAGTCGCCGCTGTATGAGGCCTGCAATTCCAGGCTCTTCTGCTCGTCGCGCGAGTCGCCAAACACGTCGGCAATCGGCTGCGGCAAGCCGTCGAAGTCGATGGTTTGCTCGGACGTGCTGCGCCGCTTGGCGCCGATCACTTTCACGGACCAGTCGTTCAACAAGGTGTAGTTGGCCACCAGCGAGCCACCCCGGTTGTGCGTGAAGTTGTTGCCAGGCATGCCGCTCTGGATATCGTACGCATCCGTGCTGGCCGGCCGCTTGAGCGGGTCGAACGCGCTCACGCCCATGCGCTGGAAGCCGCGCACGCCCGATTTGTCATCCGTGGCGTCCAGGCTCAGCACGACGGTGAGAGGAATATCCTGTGGGAAATAGCCGACGGACAGGCGCGCGGCCGTGCTGTCCTGGTCGCTGACCTGTTCGCCATTGAAGGTGTTGCGGCCGAAACCGTCGCGGTCCAGCTTGGCGGCGGCCAGGCGCGCGCGCCAGGTGCCGCTCTCGTTGGCCAGATTGAAGGCGGCCTTGAAATTGCGCTGATTGTAGTTGCCGATGCCCACTTCCGCCGAGCCGCCGTTTTCCTTCGCCAGCGGACGCGAGATGTACTTGATGGCGCCGCCGATGGTGTTCTTGCCATATAAGGTGCCTTGCGGGCCGCGCAGCACTTCGATGCGCTGCACGTCGAACACGTCGAGCAGCGCGCCTTGCGGCCTGGCCATATAGACGTCGTCAAAATAAATGCCCACACCCGGGTCAACGCCCCAAACGGGGTCGGCCTGGCCCACGCCGCGAATGAAGGCCGTCAATGTCGTATTCGTGCCGCGCGACGCGTACACGGTCAGGTTCGGCACGCGCTCCTGCAAGTCGGCCAGGTTCTGGATATTCGCCCGTTCCAGGGCCTTGGCGGAAAACGCCGTGACGGCCAGCGGCACGTCCTGCAGGCGCTCGTCGCGGCGGCGGGCAGAGACCGTCACGGTTTCCATGCGCTCTTTCGCCTCGCTGGCTTCCTGGGCAGTGGCGGCGGTGGCCGGGCTGCCATCCTGCGCCTGCGCATGAGTGGCAAAGGCGCCGGCAACGGCAAGGGCGGCGGGCATCAATTTCAAAGCAAGTTTCATAGCGTCTCCAATGTCAGGCTTGCTTACCGCCAGGGAAGACGGCCGGATGCCAGGATCGCAAGACGTAACGGTACCCGCGCGCGCAATGCGAGCACCTGCCCTGCGATGACTGTTTCCCGGCCCTCGGCCCGTGCGGCGAGTGGCCTGTTTATTTTGAATTTATGGTAAGGAAGGACTGCAACAAGGTATTCACACGCTGCGCCTGGTCCAGAGGCGTGGCGTGGCGCGAGTTCGCGATGATCTCGATCTCGCACTGCTGAAACTGTGCGGCAAAGGCCCGCTTGCTGGCGACGGGCGTGTAATCCTGGTCGGCCGCCATGATGAAGACGGGCATGGCCAGGGTCTGGAAGTGAATGTCAATATCCCAGTGGAAAATGGCGTCCAGCGCGGCCAGATAGGCGCGCTTGTCCATGCCCGCCATCTGCGTGGCGAAGCGCTCGACGAGCGCCTGCTGGGCAGGATCGGGAAACAGCTTCTTGCCGATGATCTTGCCCATGGTTTTCAGGCCGAAGGTGGCGATCACGGTGCGGCGCAGCCAGTAGGCAAACAGCAGCGAGGCCGGTTTGCTGCCTTGGAACGGCTGGGAATTGATCAGGCACAAACTGGCCACCCTGCCCGGTGCGCGGTTGGCCATTTCCAGGCCCACCATGCCGCCCAGGGAAAAGCCGACGATGTGCGCGCGCGGCACATCGAGCTGGTCCATCAGGTTGAAAAGGTCGTTGGCGAAGTCGCCGATCTGCCAGTCGCCGTTGGGCGCGGGACTGGCGCCATGGCCGCGCAGGTCAGGCACGATCAGGCGATAGGTGCTGCCGAGGGCGTCGATCTGCGGGCGCCAGTCTTCGGCGCAGGAACCGAGGCCGTGCAACAGAAAAACGGGCTCTGACTGCGCGGGCTCGCCCTGCCCCGTCTCAGTTCCGAGACCCAGGTCGAGGTAATGCAATGGAACATCGGATGTCGTGTGACGCCGCATTCTGTCTCCTTGCTGTTGAACATGCTTTGTGTTCAGGTGCAGGAATATGTTTTCCTGCTGTTGGAAAACATAATACGGAATCCGAATTCCGATTTCAAGTTAAATCGCTAAATAGTTCAAGTCAGGTAATTTAAAGCAACACGCACCAGTTCATCCTCGAGCGCCGCGCCCGACAAAAAGGACAGCGAGCCCGTCAGGGTGTGCTGGTTCAGGATGCCCAGCAGCACGGGCGGCACCACCATCATCGCCTGTGTCGGGTTCGGGTGGCGGATGCTCGATGACTTGCTGGCCAGCACGGCCACAGTGCGTTGCGAGATCAAATGATTGATCTGGTGCACCCTGTCGCGAAATTGCGCATCCTGCGACGCCCGCGTGATCAAGGCCCGCAAGACGCCGCTGCGCCCGCCATTCACGGCCACGAACATGGCCACCATGGCGCGAATGAACTCTTCCAGGCTTCGCCCTTCCCACTGGCGCAGCTCCGTCAGGGTTTCGACCTTTTCCACCATGTCGGAAAAAAAGCGCTGCAGCAGCAAACGGCTCAAAGTGTCCTTGTCGCCCAGCAGACGGTAAAACGTGCCCACCGACGTTTCCGCCAGTTTCGCCAGGTCGGCCACGCCGATTTCATCGAAACGGTTTTCCGCGAGCAACTGTTCACCGACCTGCAGCAGGCGCTCGAACGCCTGCTTGCTGCGCGCCTGGGTGGGCTCGGGGGGAACGATCATTTGCGGGAAGGGCATCGGAAAGGAAGGCATGCGGCGTCGGCGTCTCTCGATAGTGGAACCGTGGTTCCGTTATGGGTGCGCGTATTGTAACGCGGGAGACGGCCGATGGGGAGCGCCGCGTGGCGCCCTGGCGTGCGCTACCTGCCCTGCCACTCCATGTAGACGTCGGCGCGCTGGTAATGGGCGTCGCCGGCCGGCCGCGCCACGTGGGTAAAACCGCTGCTTTCATACAGGCGGATGGCGAGCGCCAGCTTGCTGTTCGACTCCAGGAACAGCAGTCGCGCGCCGGTGGCCTCGAAGGCATCGAAAGCCCGTTCGATCAGTCGGCGCGCGATGCCCAGGCCCTGGCATTCGGGTGTGACGGCCATCTTCGACAGCTCGATGCTGGCGTCATCGGCGCGGATCAGCGCGCAGGTGCCGACGATCTTGCCATCGAGGCGCGCGAGGAAAATCTGCCCGCCAGCGTCGAGGATCGAGCTTTGCGGATCGGACAGCACCTTGTCATCGAGCGCCTCGACATAGAAATAACGTTCCAGCCATTCGATATTCAGGCGCTTGAAGTCGGCAGCATAGGGCGCCGCGTAATCGATGATCTCCACGGCGGCCCGCTCGCGCTGGTGCCGGCAGGCGGCGATCGTCTCGCCGAAACCTCGCGCCTGCAAGCGCGCTTCGGCCCGGTCCAGGCTGGCCATCAGTTGCGGCGTGCCCTGCTCGAACACCATATCGACGGCCGCGCGCACGTCGTCCCACAGCGGTGCCATCTCGCGCAGCAAGGCTAGCCCGGCGTCGGACAGCGCCAGCAGGCGCCGCCGCTCGTCCTTGGCGTCCGGCATTTCCGCCACCACGCCGGCATCGAGCAGCTTGCGTCCCAGCTGCACCACCACCGGATGCGTCTGCCCGATCTGCGCGGCCAGGACCGTGATTGACGTGGGGCCGTTGTCGCGCAGCAGCAATAACAAAGGGAAACAGCGCGACGTCAGTTCGACGCCGGCCGCCAGATAGCTGGTATCGACGCCGGCATACAGTTGATCGGAAAGACGGCGCAGTCGGCTGGCCAGCATCAGCGAGCCGTAGGTTTGCAAGGTGGAGGACATGTTAGCCAGTATATATGTAAGTAGTTACGTATAACCTAACGTAAACCACTTTCCCCGGTCAAGAAGAAGTATCCACCGCACAACAGGCCACGCTGAAGTCAGAACACGCCAGCCTCGCCCGCATCAAACGCTTCCCTCCACAGATGGTAGCCCTCCAGCTCGCTTTCATGAACGGGTTCATGGCCAATCAATGACTGCCCCGCCGCCGCGCCCGGACTGCGATTCGGAGCGTGGCCAATACGGACCGTCCAGCTGCCGTCCAGCGCAGCGGCCTGCGCCTCCTCGGCCGTGTCGAACTCGTATTCGCCGTACGCACAGCCGATGATCAGCAGGTAATCGTCCTCCGTTGCCACGATGTCCTTGCCACCCATGTAAATCGCCTCGCCGCGCCCGACTTCGATCGCATCGATCGTCAATACCTTGGAAACAGAGAGCTTGCCGTCCTCGCCTTGGGAAAGCAGCAGATCTCCTTGTTTGAAAGGAAAAGTTTTATAGTCGGAAGGGAAGAAATTTCCTGCAATCATTTGCATTCCTGTCAATTTATATTTACATTAATCTTCATTGGCCAACGCCGCTTGCAGCCTGGCCCGGAACACGGCCCCGGCCATCTCCCCCAAGCCCGGCCACACCTGCGTCAGCCAGCGCCTGCCCTCCTCGCTCGGCTTCACATACGGCGCGTCGCGCGTGGCGCAGTCCAGGCCGATTGCGATGACCTGCCCCGCATCTTCCAGGCCGCCCGCAATCATGGCGTCGATGGGGAAGGCGATCAGCTCGGCGGTCAAATGCCGACGCAGCAGACAGGCGGGCGCGATGATGGCGAACGACGCTTCCACATAATTCCAGCAGTTGGTGGGCCAGTGGGCATTTTTCACGGTGTCCAGGAAGACAGCATCACTGAACGTTTCAGGATGGGCTTGCGCCTGTGCATAAAAGGCGGCCAGGGCGACGAGTTGGGGTGGGGAAGTCCAGGTGGGCATGGGAACACAGACAAGAAGGGCTGGCGAATGCGGGACCGAAGCCCCGCGTTCGCCATATTACATCACTTAGTTTGATGTGAAGTCTGCGTTATAAACGAAAGACTGGCCCGTTTCCGCCACAAAGAACTTGTACGTCAGTTTGGCAGTTGCGCCATTCGTCTTGGGCGACACCAGCGAGAAGGTGACGCTGCTGCCGGCAGGAATGACCTGACCCGACACCAAACCGACTATGGCTGGAACGACACGGCCCGTACTATCGACGGCCGTCACGTTGGTAATCATGAAGCTCATCCCTGCAGCGGCCACCTTGAAGGTATCGACCGTAAAGTTGGGAGCACACGAACCTGAGCACGATTTCTGTACCGTCACATTGGTGATGTAAGGCAAACCGGCCTTCGTTTCAACCGGACCAGTCCCATTGTCTTGCACTTGGTACAAATTGAGCAGATTCGGCGTCGCCGTCACCGTGACATTATCTTCGCTACTATTCACCGAGCCATCGTTGACGATTAATGTCGCGACATAATCACCGGCCATATCCGCGACAAATGTCGGCTGCGCGGCAGTCAGCGATGACAGCACGGCCGTGCTGCCAGTAGGCTTGCTCTTCAATTGCCATCGATATGTCAAGACATCACGTTCTATATCTCCACTGCCAAGTCCCGTCAAACGCACGGTCGTTCCCGGAGAGACAACCTGGTCTATGCCCGCATTGGACATCGGCGGCGCATTGTTCAAGCCGGCAGTGGCAATAATGGTGGCGGTCGATGGTGCACTGTCGACCGTACCGTCATTGACGACAAGGCTGACGACATAGGTTCCCGGTACATTCGCCCAAAAGCTGCTGACTGCCTGGCTGCGGTCCCATGCGCCAGGAAATGGTTGCAACATGCTATTTGCAGGCACGGAGATGAAGGTCCACTTATAACTGAGATTGTCGCCGTCCGCATCCGAACTTCCCCTGCCATCGAGGGTCACGATATCCGCGCCGGCCCTTACATGCAGATTCACGCCGGCATTCGCCACCGGGGCGGCATTCGTGGACGTCGCCGTTATCGTGACGTTCATTGGATTGCTCGTTACCTTTCCATCGTCCACACGCAAGGTGGCGACATACGTACCAGCCCTGTCCGCGATAAATGAGGGCTTCACCAGAGTGGTGGACGACAGCGTGGCAGTACTCATGGGCGGACGGGAAGTCAAGGTCCAGTAGTATGTCAGGGTATCGCCATTCGCATCGGAACTTGCGCTGCCGTCGAGAATGACGGTACTCCCTTTGAGGACGTTCTGCACCACGCCCGCATTCGCCAGTGGTGGGGCATTGGCGGCAACCGCCGTCGTCGTCACGAAAGCTGGCACACTAGCGACCTTGCCGTCGTTGACCACCAGGCTCGCCTCGTACGCACCAGGCACATCCGCACGCAGGAACGGGCGAGCCGAGTTAACGTCCGCCAGCTGCGCAATACTGCCGGCCGGTTTTGATACCAGGGTCCATTGATAAGTCAGGCTATCGCCATTCGCATCGCTGCTTTCGCTACCGTCCAACATGATGCCCATGTTCACAACGACGGTCATTGCAAGGCCTGCGTGAGCGACCGGCGGGGCATTGGCTACCGACACGGTAATCGTGACCGAAGACAGCTCGCTACTGATCTTGCCATCGCTGACCTGCAAGGTGGCTACGTAAGTGCCAGCCACATCAGCGGTGAAAGTCGGTTTCACGGCGGATAAGGAATCCAGGACGGCGGCGCTGGAGACGGGTTTAGAGCTCATGACCCATTTGTAGGTCAAGGCATCGCCATTGGCGTCGGAACTGGTACTCGCGTCCAGGGTCACGACGCTGCCAACCACCACACTCTGGGCTGGCCCAGCTTGCGCGACTGGCTGCGTATTAACCACGGTAACGGGGGGAGTAACGGGTGGCGTCACTGCGCCGCCATTGTCCGCCGTGTCATTACTCCCGCCACCACAGGCCGACAAAGCAGCAAAAACCAGCGTACAAAATAAAATTCTACTATTCACGTGATATTCCGATCAGGTTAATGACATTTCACTCGACCCGAATTATTCACGATAACTAAAAAATATGATAGGCAACAACTGATTTGAACAGCAGAAAAATATTCTAATTCCAGTGCCGTTTTTCATTCGCCATTCCAGGCAAGGAAAAACAACCGCATTGAAACCATCGGCCAACTTTAAATTGTAACGATGAGTCAACGCTGGCAGCCAAATTGATAAATGCGAGAAAAATAATGATTCTTTTTCGTCGAAAGAAATTTTTCATCATTATAAATTACAGACGACACAATTCATAATGACAGCCACATCGCAATTATTCATTCCATGCCCCCCCATTTGAACGCTGGAAAGCGGACCTTTTAAATCTAGGCGCCTGAGCCCATGGCCGCATGCTAAGCTTCGCGCCGTTTTATGCAAGATCCCGCGCGCCTTTCTACTCTTTGTCAGCATAACTGCTTGAGGAACTCCATGTCGGTCTACGCCATCACCATCCCCTGCTTTGCACAGATGCTGCGCTCCCTGACGACGCTATTAGCAAAAGGCGAAGAGCGCGCCCAGGCACTGGGTTTCGATCCGCAAAACCTGCTCGACGCGCGCCTGGCGCCCGACATGCACACCTTGGCGCGCCAGGTGGAATTTACCTGCACCCAGGCACAGGAAGCCGTGTGCCGGCTGACGCGGCAAGCGTTGCCCCAGTTCGCCACGCCCGCCAACATGCGAGAAGCCAAAGCGCTGATCGAAGATACCCTGGCGATACTCGCCTCGGCGGACCGTGCAGACATCGACGCTGGCGCAGAGCGGCAAGTGTCGATCACCCTGGCCGGCGGCTTGACCTTCGACATGACGGGCCAGGAATACGCGGTGAACTGGGCCACGCCGCAATTCTATTTTCATCTGGTGACGGCCTACAACATCCTGCGCCATAACGGCGTGCCACTTGGCAAGGCCGAGTATGTACAACATATGTTTGCCTATGCACGCCCGGCATAAGACCGAGGGCGCCATCGCGGGCGAGCGCTATGCCGGCGTCATGCCTGGCCACGATGGCGGCGCCAGCTACCAGCTGTTCCTGCTGCCCGGCGAAGCGGACGCCCTGTCCTGGCAAGCCGCACTCGACTGGGCCGCGGCGCGCGGCGCCTGTCTGCCGACGCGCAGCGAACTGGCCTTGCTGCACGCAAACTTGCCCCACGCCTTCCCGGATGCATGGTACTGGTCGTCGGAAGCGGACGCCATCCTGCCCCGCATGGCCTGGAGCCACGATTTCGATAACGGCACCCAGTACAACTTTCGCAAGACCTATTCAGGCCGCGCCTGCGCCGTGCGCCGGGTCGACGTGGCGCCATCGGCCGCTGCGCCCATTCCCCTGCAGCAGGGCGAACGCTATGCCGGGCTGATTCTTGGCACGGATGGCGCGCCCGATTACCACTTGCTGCTGCAGCCAGGCGAGTTCGAACTGGAATGTCAGACGTGGCAAGCCGCATCGGCCTGGGCTGCCAGCCTCGGCCACAGCCTGCCGGATCGGCGCGAGCAGACCTTGCTGTATGCGACCTTGAAAGACGCGTTCCGTCCCAACTGGTACTGGTCGTGCGAGCCGGGCGACATCGAAGACGAAGCGTGGTGCAAGGATTTTGACACGGGCGTCAGCTACCAGAATGCGCGCGAGTTTGACGGCTATGCGCGCTGCGTGCGCCGAGTGTTTGCCTGAAGTCTACGACGCAGACGCGTAAAACCTAAAAGCGCTCGTCGCGCAGCGCCGGCATCACCAGTTCGCGCACGAACGAGGCATTCGACAGGCTCAGCAGCATGCGCACGACGGCGACAACGTCATGCACAGGGATCAGCTCGCCTTCGCCCCGCGCGGCGGCCTCCGCCAGCGGCACGGACAAGCCATCGTAGGTATTCAGGTAACCCAGCTGCAGCGCCGTCACGGCCAGCCCCTGTTCGCGGAAACCTTCGCGCAAGGCGTCGGCGATGCCGTTCAGCGCGAATTTCGACGCGCTGAACGTCACCTCCGGGCGGCCGCTCTGGCGCAGGCCAGAGGTAGACCCCGTGAGTATCAGCTGCGGCTTGCTGCTGGCCAGCAAGCGGGGCACGAGGCGCTTGAGCAGCAATATCGTCGCCGTGATGTTGGTATTGACCATGTCGACGATGGCGTCGTCCGCATCGCCGAGGAAAGCATACTCGTCGCTGAAGGCCTTTTCTTCCCACACGCCCAGGTTGTAGATCACGGTGTCCAGCGCGGCCGGCGCTTCGTGCGCGATGCGTTCGACGGCCTCGGCAGGGGCTGCCAGGTCCGCCGCAATCCATTGCAGCTGCGTGCCCTGGCCAGCGGGCAAGTCGGCAGGTTGCTGGCGTGATACGCCGATGACGGCATGCCCGTCAGCGAGCAAACCGTCGACCAGCGCGCGTCCCAAGCCCCGGCTGGCGCCCACGATCATGATGTTCATGCAGTATCCTTTCCAATGAAGTCAACGCTGATGATAGCGGCGTTGTATTAAGCACAGCTGAGGCTGCTCGCCATACGCACCGCGTTTACTCATACAGCGGAAATGCGTATGCTAGCTCTGGCAATCTCCGATAACACACAAGAACGAGACACATGCCTACTTCCAACACCGCCGCAATCAACGCCGCAAGCCGCCCCCTCACTAAACAAGACTACAAAACCCTGTCGCTGGCCGCCCTCGGTGGCGCGCTGGAATTCTACGATTTCATCATCTTCGTCTTCTTTGCCAACGCCATCGGCCAGTTGTTCTTCCCGCCGGAAATGCCGGAATGGCTGCGCTTGCTGCAAACCTTCGGCATCTTTGCCGCCGGCTACGTCGTGCGTCCGCTGGGCGGCATTGTCATGGCCCACTTCGGCGACTTGCTCGGCCGCAAGCGCATGTTTACTCTCTCCATCCTGATGATGGCCGTGCCGACATTGCTGATCGGTCTGCTGCCGACGTATGCCACCATCGGCCTGGCCGCTCCGCTCCTGCTGCTGTTGATGCGCATCTTCCAGGGCGCGGCCGTGGGTGGCGAAGTGCCGGGCGCCTGGGTGTTTGTGTCCGAACACGTACCGAGCCGTTTCACGGGCTTTGCCTGCGGAGTGCTGACGGCGGGCCTGACGGTCGGCATCCTGCTCGGTTCGCTCGTCGCGACGGGCCTGAACACCGTCTACACGCCTGCGGAAATCACCGATGGCGCCTGGCGCTATCCATTCCTGCTGGGCGGCATCTTCGGTTTCGGCGCCATGTATCTGCGCCGCTGGCTGCATGAAACGCCCGTGTTTGCGGAAATGCAGCAGCGCAAGGCGCTGGCCACGGAAATGCCCTTGAAATCCGTGCTGCGCAGCCACCGAGGCGCCGTCGTCGTGTCGATGCTGCTGACGTGGATGCTGTCGGCCGGCATCGTCGTCGTCATCCTCATGACGCCTGCCCTGCTGCAAAAGATCCACCACATCGCGCCGCGCACCACCCTGGTCGCCAATACCGTGGCAACGCTGTGCCTGGCCTTCGGCTGCATCATCGCCGGCATGCTGGCCGACCGCCTGGGCGGCAAGCGCGTGATCTTCGTCGGCTCCGTGCTGCTGGCCATCAGTACGTATATCTTCTACACCACCGTCGGCACCCGCCCCGACCTGCTGCTGCCCCTGTACGCGATGACGGGCCTGTTCGTCGGCGTCGTCGGCGCCGTGCCCTACGTGCTGGTGCAAGCGTTCCCGGCCCAGGTGCGCTTCTCCGGGCTGTCGTTTTCCTATAACTTGTCGTATGCGATTTTCGGCGGCCTGACGCCCGTGGTCGTGACCCTGATGTTGAAGAACAACGTGCTCGGTCCCGCCTATTACGTGATCGGCGTGTGCGTGGTTGGCATGCTGACGGCGCTGTTCATCAAGGATCAGCGGCAGACCGTGGGACGCTAGATCCGCTCCCCTGCGGCAATCACTCCGGCACTATTCCCCAGGCAGGCGCCAAGTGCGCCTGCCATCCATTCCAGGCTACCAACATGCATGCCCACCATCCCGCACTGATCATCATCGACATGCAACAAGGCATGGCCAGCCCCGCTGCCGGAAGCCGCAACAATCCCGCTGCGGAACACCAGATTGCCACCCTGCTGCAAGCCTGGCGCGCGGCGCACGCCACCGTCGTTCATGTGCGCCACATTTCCAGAACGCCAGGCTCGCCCTTCTGGCCCGGCCAGCCCGGCGTAGAATTTCAGCCAGCGCTGGCGCCTTTGCAGGAAGAGCATGTCGTGGAGAAAAATGTGCCCGATGCGTTCATACACTCGGGACTGGAACGCTGGCTGCGCGTGCGCAGCATCAGCAAGCTCGTCATCGTGGGCGTCAGCACCAACAATTCCGTGGAGTCGAGCGCACGCACGGCGGGCAATCTGGGCTTTGCGACGCATGTCGTCGCCGATGCGTGTTTTGCATTTGCGCAAGTCGATTATGCGGGCACGCCGAGAACGGCGGACGAGGTGCATGCGATGGCGCTGGCCAATTTGCATGGCGAGTATGCGCAAGTGGTGACAGCTGCGGACGTGATCGATGCACTGTCCCGCCCCTGACCTGCGCTGGCGCACCATCATGCCCGCCAGACTGTTGCCGGCACACGACAGTCACGCTGGAATAGCGCTCCCCGCAAGGCTTCCCGCCCATTCCATGCAGACATGCACAAGCTTGCGCCACCTTCGGGTGGCTTTTTTTCGCCCCGATTTGTCGCGCTGCACCAAAATCTGAAAAGGCGTTTCACATCGCGGAATTTCAGACAGCAGACTCAGCCACAAATCCTCTCACTTTTTGAAAATTCATTTCATATCATGAAAATACATAATTAAGCCATTGAAAAACAAGGAATAAATTTAAGTTATATGTCTTATATAAGACTTGAACATCGACATGGATAAGCCTACTATTTAGTCATGCAGTTCGCATCGACACAGCGGCGCACTCGACGATTTTCTCAAACTTAGTTTTTCTTTAGGAGATACACATGTCCCAATATCAAGACGACATCAAGGCTGTTGCCGGTTTGAAAGACCAACAAGGTAGCGCCTGGAACGCCATCAATCCCGAGTCCGCCGCCCGCATGCGCGCCCAGAACAAATTCAAGACGGGCCTGGACATCGCCAAGTACACGGCGAAGATCATGCGCAACGACATGGCCGCCTACGATGCGGACCCATCCAAGTACACCCAATCGCTCGGCTGCTGGCACGGTTTCATCGGTCAACAGAAGATGATCTCGATCAAGAAGCACTTCAACAGCACCGACCGCCGCTACCTCTACCTGTCCGGCTGGATGGTTGCCGCGCTGCGCTCCGAGTTCGGTCCGCTGCCAGACCAGTCGATGCATGAAAAAACCGCCGTCACCAGCTTGATCCGTGAGCTGTACACCTTCCTGCGTCAGGCCGATGCCCGCGAACTGGGCGGCCTGTTCCGCCAGCTGGACGCGGCGCAAGGTGCCGAAAAACAAGCCATCCAGGCCAAGATCGACGGCCACGTCACCCACGTCGTGCCCATCATCGCCGACATCGACGCCGGTTTCGGCAATGCCGAAGCAACCTATTTGCTGGCAAAACAGTTCATTGAAGCGGGCGCCTGCTGCATCCAGATCGAAAACCAGGTGTCCGACGAGAAACAATGTGGGCACCAGGACGGTAAAGTCACGGTGCCGCACGAAGACTTCCTGGCCAAGATCCGCGCCATCCGCTACGCCTTCCTGGAACTGGGCGTGGACGACGGCATCATCGTCGCCCGCACCGATTCGCTGGGCGCCGGCCTGACCAAGCAGATCGCCGTCACCAATGAACCAGGCGACCTGGGCGACCAATACAACTCCTTCCTCGACTGCGAAGAAGTGTCGGCCGACGCGCTGGGCAATGGCGACGTCATCATCAAGCGCGAAGGCAAGCTGCTGCGTCCTAAACGCCTGCCGAGCAACCTGTTCCAGTTCCGCGCCGGTTCCGGCGAAGAGCGTTGCGTGCTCGACTGCATCACCTCCTTGCAAAACGGCGCCGACCTGCTGTGGATCGAAACGGAAAAACCGCATATCGCGCAAATCGGCGGCATGGTCAGCGAAATCCGCAAGGTCATCCCGAACGCCAAACTGGTGTACAACAACAGCCCATCGTTCAACTGGACCCTAAACTTCCGCCAGCAAATCTTCGACGGCATGAAAGCGGCAGGCAAGGACGTGTCCGCCTACGACCGCGCCCAGCTGATGAGCGTGGAATACGACCAGACGGAACTGGCGATCGCCGCCGACGAGAAGATCCGCACCTTCCAGGCCGACTCGGCCCGCGAAGCCGGCATCTTCCACCACCTGATCACCCTGCCGACCTATCACACGGCAGCCTTGTCGACAGACAACCTGGCCAAGGAATACTTCGGCGACCAGGGCATGCTGGGCTACGTGGCCGGCGTGCAGCGCAAGGAAATCCGCCAGGGCATCGCCTGCGTGAAACATCAAAACATGTCCGGCTCGGACATCGGCGACGATCACAAGGATTACTTCAGCGGCGAAGCGGCGCTGAAGGCGGCGGGCAAAGACAATACGATGAACCAGTTCTGAGCTTTTGGATTGGCTGTAGAGTGACAGAGCCCGCTTCGGCGGGCTTTTTTGCGTCTGCGCTACCGGCAGACGGCAGGTTTGTAGGTGGGGTTAGCAGCATGTATAAGACGCTTTGTGCGGAGTAAGATCGACCGGTATCCGGCGGCGCGGCACCGGATGGCAATACCGTCGATACCAACGCAGCGACGCAGGGTCAGGTCTGCCATTTGGACACGGATTGATGCTTTGTATGCCGTAGAAGCCTTTAGGTCTTTGTCGGCATGGATTCATAGCCTATCAGGGGAGTCGCAGGGTCGCACCTACAGGCCCTCTTCGAATCGACAATTGTAGCCAGCGGCGCGGGCAGCCTCGCGCGCTGAGGGCGTGCGTCTATGGTTCTGACTAAGCTGGCTTCTGCAGTGATCAATGTATCAGCAGGTGTCTGAATGGCGGACTTGGCCCCGGCCCTCTAAACACGGTCATTTTCTGGGGGGGGGGGGTTACCACACTATCTCTCCAATTACCTCGGATGGCGATGGGCTCTCGATGTCCGTCGCATCAATGCTCCGTTGGAACTACTGAAGGCATCCGTCGGAGTGTTTCCACATTTAGCCGCGACGTACCTTTTTTTTTGCATCCGCGAGGCTGCTTTTCGTTGCAAACAGCAAATGGACTTGTAGCAAATATGCAGACCAAACTAGACGAAACTCCTAGAACACAATCGTGGATACGTTAAAAATAAAATATTAGTTGACATTATTAGCACATAAATACACCATCAATATTGAATTTGATTTATTTCAACAATACAGCGTGTTTTATCATATCGAGGCTGCGCGCTCGGATCCCTGCATTACCAAAAAACGACCTCGCAGGAAAGATAAAATGGCAACCTCAGCAACTCTTCCAAAACTAGCACTAGTAACCACAACTAGCGTGCATCATGAATCGACCGTAGAATTGTCAATTAGACTGATGCACGATGGAGTAAAACTACCCGATGCGTTAAAGGCGGGACATGGACTTGCCCCCTATTCATGTCTCTACGGTACCCTACTCTACGACACTACGAAGGCCACGGCACCGGACTGGGCAAAGTTTCTGGAACCGAGTGCTCCTGGACTCACCGTTGAACTTAGCGGTCAGCATTCATCGGCAGTACTTTTAATCGAGGCAGGTCCGACCGGAGGGAAACGGTTATTCGCCGTGTGCTTCGGACAAGGGCACCACGCTATCGAAACCGACCGCATGGAACGGCAGTTTGGAATGCGCGTTGTGCTTAACTGTGTAGCGCGCGATAAGTTGCGTGAAATGAACAGCGCCAGCCTAGACGCCACAGTCATTCAGCGCAATACCCAAGCAAGTCGCGAGAGCGACTTAGCCGACTTTGGTCTGGATACCAATCGCGATCTTCTTCGATTAGCTTCGGGAATTCCGAACGATGCTGCGCTAGCCAAAGCCATGTCTGGCAAAGACGCACTGAAAGTACGTCGAAAAATGGCGATATCTAGCTTACCCGTTTTTTGTGCCAGATTACTAAAATTATATGATGCAAAGGATTATGAAAAAGACTACAAATTCATTGACCAGGTTAGACCTGTGCATAAGGGACCATTGCTCGATACTCTAGACAATTTACTTTTCGTAGAACTCTGTGGAGTGGTCGCTGGCAATCCTTCGGATCTACACTTAGCAGTGCCAGACATACTATCGGCCGATCTAATACCAGAGTTGAGCTATATTGGCGCCAATTTACCGCGAAAAAAAGGCGAGTTCACCACGCTCGCTATTGAAGACTATGTTAGCGAACTAAAAAAAGGTTTGTTCTCAAAATTCAAAAGCATGGCGGAAATTCGCAGTAGCCACGAAATACGTGCGGTAAGTTCTGATCCGAATCAGCCTTTCAACAGCATGAAGTTATACGATTGCTTTGTATTCGAAACTGTGTATGGAGTGGCAACATACGTCCTATTTGACGGACTCTGGTATAAAATTGATGACATTTACTATAAAAACGTAGAGCAGTTCTATCTTAGTCTGCTCAAGCCAGCATTTCTTCTATCGTCAACGGCGAAAAACGAACGAGCACTAATCCATGAATTGTGCAGCTCAAAGTACCCAGAACTTCTATGTCTTGATCAAACCAAAGTCTCGCCTGCTGGTGCAAAGGGTTCGAATCTTGAACCATGCGACTTCCTGGCCAAGACAACTTCCATGTCGCTTCAACTCATTCATCTCAAAGATTCTGAGTCTTCCGCCCCACTCAGCCACTTGTGGAACCAAGGACTTGTCTCTGCACAGTCATTAATGCACGATAGCGTCTTCCGCCAAGGCGTTCGCAAAGTTACGAATGATCGGGAAAAAATTCATTGTCGCAGCGGCTTTGTCGGCATGCTGCCGACTGCCGCCAAAATCACACCTTCCGAATATACTGTGGTATACGGAATACTTAAGAAAAAAAATACTATAACAAAAAAACTTAGCATCCCATTCTTCAGCAAAGTAGCACTTCGCGGCACAGCAGAGCAATTGATGATGATGGGCTATAAGACGGAGCTACATTTGATCGAAAAAATTTGACTCTGCGGCGAATGCCCAACGGACAAGAGCCAGGACTACCAATCGCACATAGGCCGCGGCCCAAGACGCAGTAAAAGTCCGCTCAGCAAAAAACCTGATTAGAGTCAAAAGCGCGCACTATCAAGGCGCGAAGGTGCCGCGCAGAGACAGGCGTTGGGCAATTCGGAGAGAACCGGGCCATAGACCTTCTCTTCGAATCCCTGATATCAACACTACTAGTCGCTAAACATCAACTCCGCTTCAGGCTTGGACACAGGTAGGAAGAGAAACTCTACGAGCACAGATCACCGCCATAAACCGGCTTGCGCTTGCAAGTGCAACCTTCCCTAATTCATCTCATTAAGTTTTAAGGAACAAGTCACATGTCCTAAAATACCGCCTAATACCCAAGTCGTGGCCGACGTCAGAACTGCCCCTAGCTTACGCTATAGCTCACTCCGCCGATGACAGGAATCCAATCTAAAATTACAGAAGTTTTTCAACCATTGTTTATTTTATCAGCATATTCATCAATGGCCACCAAGGCAGCTTTAACAAAAGCATTTTCTGAAGAGCGAATCTCTTCGATAATTTCAGGCAAGGCTGCAATCAGTTCTTCCGACAATATTAGTCTATCAGGTTTTCCATCACTCGACTTATCAAGCCTCAATAAATTTAAAGATCGCAAAACCATAAATATTTGATTACCAGTACCAATAACCTCTCGCAAAGCGATATCTACTCCACCGGACCTATACGAAGCGGCCTTGAGGGAGTTCTTAGCATAAAAATCAGCTAGAAAATCGTAATAATCAGGCTGCGATTCTTCTGAAACCAAATTATATTTGTATAGTGCATAGGCGGCAACATCAGCATCAAATGTAGATTGCCTTAGAATTTTTTTAGATAAGCTATCATTTCCAGAATTCCCCGTAGAAGGGCTAGATTTAATTGATAGTGCACCACTCTGCAGGGCCGTCAGTTTAGCTACCTCACCATGAATAGTTGTTAGCTGCCCTTGGGACTGAAGCATTCCCTTATCCAACACTTCCAATTTATCAGTAATTTGGTCCACTCGATTAAGGTGATTCTTTAGATCAACGTTAGAACCGGATAAGTCACTCGCTACATCCTTCAGATTCTCAAGTTCCCTAGACAATATTCCAGAAATAGTTTGCTGCGAATCATTTTGAACAAAACTATAAATTATCGCCACCACGGCCAGGATAATAGAGGCAATAGTTCCTGCGAATGATACATAATTCAAAACCTCTTGTGAGTTCGAAAAATCTCGAGCGCTCTGAAAAATCCAATACTCAACCATCAAAAGTAGACAAATCAAAAAAAGCCACTCTCTGCGAC